>NZ_JANYGJ010000128.1 GCF_025362455.1 Deinococcus sp.
AACGGCTGTGCTCAGGCTGCCGCGCTGCGCATGCACTTGGTGCATACCCGCATACGAATGCCCACGCCACCCTTGACGATCAGGGTGCTCTGGAGGTTGGGAACTTGACGGGACTTGCTCACGCCGGTCACCTTGCGGCCCACGCCGCCCGCAGCCCGCGCCTTACCCCGGCGGGTCACGGAGTTGACCACGATCGGCCCCTTACCGCACATATCACACACTTTGGACATAGGTAACGCTCCTTCTTCAGCCCGGCTATAGAAACGGGCAAGCCTTGAAAGTGTACCACATCTGAGTGAGGTGGGAAAAGAGGCGCGAAAGCACGCGCTCCGCACCCCCGGCCAGCCCGCGCTCGGCCCAACCCGTGTTCAGCCCAACAACAAGCCCAGCACACTCACGCGGCTGGACTTGTTGTTGGGCCTTGCAGAGCGAACGCTCAGCGCAGAACTTTGAGCGCCTTGAGGATAAAGATCAGGATGACCGAGCCGAGCACGCCCCAGATGATGCTTATAGGGTGAAAGCTGTCGCCCGCCGCGTCGCCGCCCAAATGCAGCATCGTCCCGAATACGTAGGAAGCCAGCACCGAGCCAACAATGCCGATCAGGATATTAGCCACCGCGCCCTGCTGAGCGTTCGTCTTCATAATCATGCTGGCGAGCCATCCACACAGCGCACCGACGAGAATCACGATAATCCAGTTCCACATATGTATTCCTCCTTGAAACGCTGTTCCCAACGGTGAGTGAAGTGTCAGGCGTCCAGATCAGCCTGGACCATCCTTCGCTGTGAGATGAGCATGCGGCGGGTTAAACGTCCCTAGTGTAGCACAGCGTACCTTTTGAAGACTGCTTAAGTGGGGCGTCAACCCTGGCTCAAGCTCAGGCCCACAAACGGCCTCCAGGCTGACGCAAAGCTGACGGCGCCCAGCACAGTTGTCTGCAAACCGTCACAGCGACTTGTCTTGCCGTGTGCCGCGCTGGGCAGCGCCCCGCGTGTAGCATGGCCCCATCTGCGGTGAGAAGGCGAGTCACCTACCCCAGCATCATCAACACGCACGGAGGAAGCACCCATGCCCGGAATCATCGACGCCTACCGCCAGTATCTGCCGGTCACCGACAAAACGCCCGCCCTGAGTCTGCACGAGGGCGACACGCCGCTGATCCAGGCCATCAAGCTCAGCCGCGAGCTGGACATCGAGCTGCACCTGAAGTTCGAGGGCCTCAACCCGACGGGCTCGTTCAAGGACAGAGGCATGGTCATGGCCGTGGCCAAGGCCGCCGAGGCAGGCGCCCGCAGCGTGATCTGCGCCAGCACTGGCAACACCAGCGCCGCCGCCGCCGCCTACGCTGCCCGCATGAACATGGCCTGCTACGTCCTGATTCCCGACGGGCGCATCTCGCTGGGCAAACTGGCCCAGGCCGTGATGTACGGCGCCAGGATCATCGCCATCGACGGCAACTTCGACAAGGCGCTCGACCTGGTGCGCGAGATCTCGGCCAGCGAGGGCATCGCGCTGGTCAACTCGGTCAATCCGTACCGCCTGGAAGGTCAGAAAACGGCGGCGTTTGAAGTGGTGGACACGCTGAGCAAGGCGCCGGATATTCTGTGCCTGCCGGTGGGCAACGCGGGCAACATCAGCGCCTACTGGAAGGGCTTTCGCGAGTACCGTTCGCGCGGCGTCATAGACACGCTGCCCAAGATGTGGGGCATTCAGGCTGCCGGGGCCGCGCCGCTGGCCCGTGGTCTGGCCCGCGTGGAGGAGCCCGAAACCCTGGCGACGGCCATCCGCATCGGGGCGCCCGCCAGCGCCATTCTGGCCCGCATGGCGGTCAACGAGAGCGCCGGGCTGTTCGATATGGTGACCGACGACGAGATTCTGGACGCCTACCGCCGCGTCGCCCAGGACGGCGTGTTCTGCGAACCGGCCAGCGCGGCGCCCATCGCGGGGCTGATTAAATTGCACGCGGCGGGCAAGCTGCCGAGCGGCTCACAGGTGGTCGCGGTGCTGACCGGCAACGGCCTGAAAGACCCTAACGTGGCGCTGCAAGCCGTGAACATCCAGCCGACCCAGGCGAAGGCCGATATGGCTTCGGTGATGGCGGCGCTGCGGTAATGATTCGCCCATTCGTGGTGCGCTCCCCGGCCAGCAGCGCCAACCTGGGACCGGGCTTCGACAGCCTGGGCCTGAGCGTGCCGCTCTACACCACCCTGTGCGTCACGCCGCAGACCGTGACCGAGGTGGTGCCGCTGGGGCCGGACCTGGAGGACACCCCCGCCGACGAGAGCAACTATGTCTACCGGGCGATGCTGCTCACCGCCAGGCGGGCGGGGCTCAAGCTGCCGCCCGCCCGCATCGAGATCACGACGCAGGTGCCGCTGGCGCGTGGCCTGGGTTCGAGCGCCGCCGCGCTGGTGGCCGGAATCGTGGCCGCCAACGAGTTGCTGGGCCGTCCGCTGAGCGACGCTGCGCTGCTCGACGTGGCCGCCCGCGAGGAGGGCCACCCCGACAACGTGGCCCCGGCGCTGTACGGCGGCATCGTGATCGCCACACTGGACAAGCTGGGCACGCATCACGTGCGGCTCGACCCGCCCGCGCACCTGGGCGTCACCGTGCTGATTCCCGACTTCGAGCTGAGCACCGTCAAGGCCCGCGCCGTGCTGCCCACCGAATATTCCCGCGCCGACGCCGTACACGCCCTGTCGCACGCCGCGCTGCTGGCGGCGGCCCTGGCGACCGGGCGGCTCGATCTGCTTCAGCACGCCATGCAGGACTACATCCACCAGATCTGGCGCGCGCCGCTGGTGCCGGGCCTCAGCGACATTCTGGAAAGCGCCCACCAGCACGGAGCATTGGGCGCCGCCCTGTCCGGTGCCGGGCCGACCGTGCTGTGCTTTCACGACACGCGGGAGAGCACGGCGCCGCTGCACCGGTTTCTAGGCAGCGTCATGACCCGCAACGGGCTGGAAGGACGAATTCTGGATCTGCCGATCGACGAGAAGGGAACGCTGGTGGAGCGGGGCTAGTACAGCGTCCTGAACGTTGTGCAATGAGGTCTGCCCCGTCGCCCCCTCTCCCCGGTGCGTTGCACCGACCCTCTCCCGCAGGGGGCGAGGGTAACGAAATTTCCGGAACGCTGTACTAGACGGCGCCACTCCCACCGTTCATCAAACCCCTTCAGCCTGCGACCACCCGGTTGCGCCCCTCACGCTTGGCGGCGTACATGCAGGCGTCGGCAGCCGCGATCAGGGCCGACGCCGAGGGGTGAGCCCCCACCTGCAACTGCGTCACGCCGATGCTGACCGTCACCGTCAGACCCGGCTGAAGCTGCGCCCAGGGATACTGCTGCACCCGGCAGCGCAACTCTTCAAGGCGCGGCGCGGCGGCGTCCAGCGACGTGCCCGGCAACAGGATCACGAATTCCTCGCCGCCGTAGCGGCTCACCACGTCGCTGCTGCGGCATCCGGCCAGCAACAGGTGCGCGGCGGCCCGCAACACCTCGTCGCCCACCTGGTGCGAGTAGCGGTCGTTGACCTGCTTGAAGTTGTCGAGGTCGAGCACCGCCAGGCATAGCGGCTTACCGAGCGACGTGTTCATCGCCTGGGCCTGCGCCAGGGCGGCTTCCAGTTGCGGCTCCAGGCCCCGGCGGTTGAGCAGGCCGGTCAGCAAATCACGGTGGGCGGTTTCCTCCATCTGGCTGGCGTGGGCCTGAAGGCGCTCGTTCTCGCGGCGGCTCTCCTCGGCCCCGAAGCGCACCGCCAGCACCTGGGCACGCTGCTCGGTCAGGGCGCCCTCGCGCTGATCTCGCACCGACAGGTACGCCCGCAGTTGAGCGAGCGCCGGTCCAGTCTCACCGGCAGCTTCATGCGCGTCTGCCAGGGCCAGCCGGGCGCTGGCCTCAGCCCGGAGGTTGCCGTGCTCGTGGGCCAGGTGCAGCGCCCGCTCCAGGCTGGCCACCGCCGCCGCGCCCTGCTGAGTGCGCCCCAGCAGCAGCCAGGTATCGACCTCCTCGCTGCGCAGCGCACTGGCCTGACTCAGACTCAGCGCCTCTTGCAGATACGGCTGCGCCCGCTCCGGCTGGCCGCCGACCAGGTGCAGTTCGGCCAGGCCGTGCAGCCCCCACATCACGCGCCGGGTCAGGCCAGCTCGGCGGGCCAGCTCCAGCAGCCGCTCGAACAGCGGCCCGGCCTCACCTGGGCGGCCCTGCGCCAGATACGTCAGGCCCAGGTTGTAGAGGGCGACGGTCTCGCTCCGGATGTCGCCCACCGAACGGGCCAGGCTCAGCGCCTCCTGGCAGTAGCGCTCCGATTCGCTGAGCTGGCCCAGCTCGCGGTAATCCACACTGATGTTCGCCAGGTTCATGCTCAGACGGCCCGGATAGCTCAGTTGCCGCTGCGCCGCCAGGGCCTCGAGCTGGTGCTCCAGGCTGGAGGCGACGTCGCCCAGGTGGCTGTAGACCATCGACAGGCCGTTGTGGGCCTCGGCCTGATGCAGCCGCGCGTCCTCGGCACCCAGAGGAGCGCCCGGACTGTGGACCAGGGCTATCAGCCGCAGAAAATAGGTGATGGACTCGGCGTGCCGACCACAGGCATGGGTCAGGTAGCCCAGGTACGCCAGACATCGCCGCTGCGCTGTGGCGTCGGCCAGTTGCTCACTCATGGTCAGCGCCTGACCCAAGACCACCTCGGCCTCGGTATATTCGGCGCGGGTATACAGGGCCGCGCCCAGCAGACTTCCGGCCCGCGCGGCGCTGAGCGGATCAGCCAGCACGCCGACCAGCGCCTGGGCCTCACGCGCCAGTTGCAGCGCCCGGTGAGCGTCCTGCTGCAAGGCCAGCTCCAGTTCGGCCTCCAGCACCGCGAACGCCGCCTGGGCCTGGCTGCGCTGGGGTTGAGCCTGCTGAGGTTGGCCCTGCTGGGCGTGCTGAACGGTCGGTTCACTCATACCTGGCTTGAGCTTACTCTGCCCCCGTCACAACGCTCAAACATAAGATGTCAGGTTAGTTTCATGAACAGTCGCCGAGACTCGACTCGCCTTGCAGCGGCAAGGAATGGGCCGGGGTCAAGGCCCTGCCCTGGTAACACCCGTGATGAGGCAGCGCATCTTCCTACCGGAACCCCAGCCTCCTCAGCTCAGCAGCAGCGTGATAACCCGCGACGGGATTGAAGGGCGAATCTCGGATCTGCCGATTGGCGCGAAGTGAACGTTGTCGGAGCGGAGCTAATCCTTTTTGCGCTGGGTGGCGATCCTTTTTCTAATTCGAATGCCTGCAATTATCATCGTCAACCCTACTATCCATCCCAGTATTTCCAATAACGCCGTAGAAGCCGACACGGTAGCTGGCGCACCTCCGTAAACAGTGAGTCCCCAGGCCAACAAATGCGTTAAGGCAACAGCAGTCAAGACGGCGAGCAAAAAGCCACCGATCATCGATGTTAGCAAGGCAGCATTGCTACTCACTGTTTCGGACCCCCCATTTACCCCAACCAGAAACTTCTACCGAATCTGAGGAAAGCATGATAGAGCGAGGTTAAGCTTTACGGCGTTTAGGAATTAAAATTCAGCTTTTCATCTTCATGCCGACGACGATCATTGCGATGCTCAACACCCAGCCCCAGAAGCCAAGTGTCGCTTGCAGATTCGTCGAGTCGTCAGCAGTCTGACCGTAAGCCATTTGAAGCGCCGTACCGAATACGAAGGGCAAGGTCAGCACCGCCAGAACCGTAACGCCACTAAGTCCAACCAGCACCAGGGCGAAGGCGATGTGGTTTCTCGTCATCTCACCGCCCCCACTGCACCAGCTTCTCGCTCAGCTTCTGCACGTCGGTCTGGCCGCTGAGGACCATCGCCAACCGGAGTTCCTCGCGGATCAGGGCCAGCACGCGCTCCACGCCCGCCGCGCCGCCGCAGGCCAGGCCGTAGAGGACCGGGCGCCCCAGAAACACCGCCCGCGCGCCCAGCGACAGCGCCTTGAGCACGTCCGTACCGCGCCGCACGCCGCCGTCGAGGTACACCTCGGCCCGGCCCGCCACCGCGTCCACGACCTCGCTGAGCGCCTCGATGCCGGGCACCGCCGTATCGAGCTGGCGTCCACCGTGGTTGGAGACCCAGATGGCCGCCGCGCCGTGCTCCACACCCAGTGCCGCGTCCTCCCCGGTCAGGATGCCCTTGAGGACGATGGGCAGGTCGGTCACCGTGCGCAGCCACTCCAGATCGCGCCAGTTCAGCGAGGCGTCCATCAGGCCCGCGAAGTAGCGCGTCAGGTGCGAGCCGCTGCCCTCCAGCCGGGCCAGTTCCTCGCGGGTGCCGACGTTGGGCGCCTCCAGATGCGGCGGCAGCGAAAACCCCAACCGCTCGTTGGCTTCGCGGCGGCCCAGTTCCGGCGCGTCCACCGTGAGCACCAGCGCCCGCGCCCCCGCCGCCTGCGCCCGCTGAATGAGCGCCCTGGCCCGTTCGCGGTCGCGGTACAGGTAGAGCTGGAACCACAGCCGCCCGCCCGTGCGCCCCGACACCGCCTCGATGGGCGTGTTGGATAAGGTGCTGAGCGTCATGACGGTCTGTGCTGCCTGTGTGGCCTGCGCGGTGCCCAGCTCGGCTTCAAGGTGGGCCAGGCCGTGAAAGGCGCTGGGCGCGGCGCCGATGGGCATGCTGATCGGCAATCCCAGTACGGTGGTCTCCAGCTTGACGTGGCTGACGTCCACCAGCATGCGCGGACGCAGGTGCAGCCGGGTAAAGGCCACCTGGTTGCCGCGCAGGGTATGGCCGTCGTTGGCGCCGCTGCGGTAGTACTCCAGGGCGTTGACGCTCAGCCGCGCCTGACCCTCGGTTTCGATGTCGTGGAGGTTCATCAGCCGGTGCAACTCCAGTTCCGGCGCGTCGGGCACGGTATGGGTCATGGCTTCAGTGTAGGCCCTGGATGGGCAGGTGGGAGGCGAGACAGTCCGGGTGGGACAGACTTGGCACAGATCAGTGCGCCTGCCCTCCGACCCGTTCCAGCCGGACCCGCGTGTTGTGAAAAGTACTCCCACCGCCCAGGTCGGTCAACGTCTGGGCCGTGACGGCGTTGATGCTCACGCCGTCGGGGGCGCTCAGGCCCCACCAGGTGCCCTCGACGACGACCACGCCCGGCTGCACCTCTTCGGTGACGCGCACCAGGCGCACAGCGGCGCCGACCTCGCTGACGATGCGGGCGTACATGCCGCTGACGAACCCGCCCGCGTCGGACGGGTGGACCATCACCTGCGGCTCGCCGCCCTCGGCCCGCGTCAGGTTGGACAGATTGCCGTAGGTGGAATTCAGGAAATGATGCGCCGGGGGCGTCAGCAGCCGCAACGGATAGGCGGCGTCCAGCACGGCCCTGGCCTCGCGGAACACCGGAACCGGCGTGAACATCACCTTGCCCGTGGGCGTCTCGGCGCCGTAGGCGTAGGGCAACAGGTCGTCTGGGATGTTCAGCGGCAGTGTCCCGGCAGCCTTGAGCCGCTCCGGCGTGATGCCGCCCAAGTACGGATGCTCGGTGTTCAGCACCTCGGCGAGCAGCTCGTCCACCGTCCAGTACAGACTCGGTTCGGTGAGGCCCAATCGCCGCCCCAGTTCCTGAAACACCCAGGAGTTGGGCCGTGTCTCTCCGGGGGCCTGCAACTCGGCGGGGTTGTAGCCCAGCCAGGTATGCCCGTAGCTGGTGTAGATATCGGCGTGCTCCATGAAGGTGGTCGCGGGCAGCACGTAATCGGCGATGCGGGCGGTCTCGGTCATGGCCTGTTCGAGCACGACCAGCAGCAGGTCCCCTCGCTCCAGGCCGCGCCGGACGCGGGCGCTGTCGGGGGCGACGACCACCGGGTTGCAGTTGTAGACGAAGGCCGCCTCGAAGCCCCGCGAAGGCTCCAGGGCGCTGGCCAGCTCGTTCATGTTGACGTGGGCCACACCAGGCCGGATCAGGTGCGCCCCGCCCAGCCGCGTCCGGTTCAGGCGAAAATAGCCGGAGGTGCTGAGGTTGACCCCGCCGCCGCGCCGCCGCCAGTCGCCGGTCAGGGCGGGCAGCAACGTGACGGCCCGCAGCGCCGTGCCGCCGCCCTCATGCCGGGTCATGCCGTAGCCGACGCGGATGTAGGTCGGGCCACCCTCTCCGGTGGCGCGGGCCAGTTCGGCGATCTGCTGTGCAGTCAGGCCAGTGACCTCGGCGGTGCGTTCCAGCGTCCACTGTTCGGCCTCGGTGCGAAACTCCGCGTAGCCCTGGGTGGCGTCAGCAAGGTAGGCCGGGTCGGTCCAGCCGTGGTGGATGATCTCGCGGGCAACGCCCAGGGCCAGCGCGGTATCCGAACCGGGCCGCAGTTTGAGGTGGGTGTCGGCGTAGCGCCCGGTCTTGTTGAGGTACGGGTCGATATGCCAGATGCGGGCGCCGTTTTTGCGGGCCTGGGTCATCCAGGGCGTCAGGTGGCTGTTGGTGCTCAGGCTGTTGATGCCCCACAAGATGATGGTGCGGGCATGCACCACCTCTTCGGGCCGCACGCCGTAGCGCGGGCCGTAGCCGAGCGTCCAGGCTTCGGTGCCCGCGCTGGCGCAGATGGTCTCGTCGAGTTCAGGCGTGCCCAGGGCGCGGAAAAAGGTGTGGGCGTGCGCGTTTTCCATCAGGCCCATCGTTCCGGCGTAGTGGTAGCGCAGGATGCCCGCCGGGCCGCGCCGGGCCAGAATGCCGCGCAGCCGGTCAGCGATCTCGTCCAGGGCCTGCTCCCAACTGACGCGCACCAGCTCGCCGCCCGTGCTGCTGGCTATGCGCTTCATCGGGTAGAGGGGCCGCTCCGGGTGGTTCTGGCGGGCCGGGTAATGCACGGTTTTGGCGCAGGCGAAGCCCCGCGTGACCGGATGATCGGCGTCTCCGGTGACTTTGGTGGCCGTTTCAAAGCCGTCCGGGCCGCGCTCGATGGTCACTTTCAGGCGGCAGGCGTCCGGGCAGTCGAGCGGGCAGGTGAGCAGCACGTCGCGGGCGAGGGGCAGGGCGGTCATGGGAAGATGGTACGCCGGAAAGGCCGGGCCGGACCGCTCCGGTAAAGATAGCCGGTAAAGATAGACTGTCGAGGGGACGGTGCGGCAGACGGCCTGAGTCCGAGCAAAAAAACCCCGGCGACCATTCCAGTCACCGGGGCGTGTTGAGCCGTGTTGAATCTGAGCCGTGTTGAATCAGACCATACCGATCAGTAGGCGCTGCTGAGTCCGGCCTTGGCGGTCTGCGGGGTGTAGTCGCGGTCCTGGTTGACGATCTTGTCGCCGTAGCTCTTACCCTTGGCGTAGCCCTGGAGGGTCTTGAAGGCTTCCGGGCCAAAGCGCGGGTTACACTCCACGACGTAGTTGATCTTGCCGTCCAAGACCAGCTTGACCGCTTCCTTGCCGCCGTCGATGCTCAGCACCATGATGTCCTTGCCCGGCTTCTTGCCAGCCGCCTCGATGGCCGCCACCGCGCCGATCGCCATCTCGTCGTTGTGGGCGTAAATGACGTTGGCTTCGGGGTACTTCTCCAGCAGCAGCTCGGTGAGCTGGCGGCCCTTGTCGCGCGAAAAGTCCGCACTCTGGCTGACCACGATCTTGTGAGGCGGGTACTGGGCCAGCACCCAGTCGAAACCGCGCTTGCGGTCAATCGTCGGGGTGGCGCCCACGGTGCCTTCCAACTCGATGATATTGAGCTTCTTGCCGCGTGCATTGTTGACCAGCCAGGTGGCGACCCGCCCGCCTTCCTTGACGAAATCCGAGCCGATGAAGGTCAAGTAGTCGCGTCCGGGCACGGCGTACTGCGCGTTGATGGTCCGGTCCAGCAAGATCACAGGAATTCCGGCGTCGCGGGCTTCCTTGACCACCGGGGCCAGCGCCTTGTCCTCGCGGGGCGAGAGAAACAGCACGTCCACCCGCTTGGCGATCAAGCTGCGAACATCGGCCACCTGCTTGGCGGTGCTGCCCTGGGCGTCGGTGTAGCTCAGGTCAAAGCCCAGTCGCTTGGCTTCGTCCTTCATGCTGGCAGTCTGGGCCACGCGCCAGGGATTGTCACTCTCGGTCTGGGCGAAGCCCACCCGGTAGGTTGCCTGCTGGGTCAGACTGGGCAGCATACCCTTGGCAAGAACACTTCCGGCGAGCAGGGCACAGTTGGCAGAACGTTGCATGAGAAGCTCCTTTAAGCAGAGAAAAGCTAGCGAACAGCAGAAAGTCGGAGGGCTTATTAAAAATTGGGATTGGCGTTGGTTTTGCTCTGGCTCGGATTCAGTTTTTGGTCGGTCTGAGGGTAAAGCCGCCGTCCACAAAGGTCAGCACAATAGATTTGCCGTTGGCGACATACGGTAGGTTGGCACCCTGAGTAAATCCACGGGTACTGACGCAGTTTGCCTGAATCTGATAAGATTTTCCGGAAGTGAAGGTCTTGAGATTACCCTCCATTGTCTTCGTTTTACCGCTCCAGAACAGAATCATCTTTAAAACACTAGTGGTCTTATCGAGCACACTGATTGTGACCGCCGAACAAGGCGACTGGCCCTGCACGATCTTGAATGTCTCCAACACGGTCTTTTCAGCATGTGACATGCCAAAGGAAGTGAATGCGGCGACCAGCAGCAGGCTGGCGACCCTGACTCTTTTCATATGCCGAGTTTAAAATGACCGCTCTGACACTTCTCTTAAAGAGAACTGGTGCTTGTCATCTGTCAACTTTTTGGTATTTTATGTTGGGCTACAACTGCCTTTGGCACAGAGTTTCTGTTTTGACGCACAGATTATGAGGACGGGTGGGCAAACGTCAGATCCCTTACTCTTCCCCGCCCTTGCCGAACACCCGGCCCAGCAGGGCGCCGCGTTCGCGCAGGGCCGTCTGAAACGCCGCCGCGTCGTTGGTGGGACCACTGGGCAGGTTTTTCCCCTGTTCCCGCTTGGCCCCGATCTGAGCGCCGAAACGCCGGACCCGGAACATGCCGGGGTGCTCCTCGAACACGGCGATCACCTCACTCGGCTGGGCCTGCATATGCGCCTCGTAGAGCCGCTCCTGCTGAAGCTGGGCGTGGGCCGCCGCCTCGCCCAGCTCGGTCAGCAATCGGTCGATCAGCGCAAAGACGCGGGCGGCGTAGGCGTCCACTTCGCGGCGCTGCGGCAGGTAACCCCGGTGAATTACCCGGTTGCGAAAGTCGCTGCCGAGTGATTGGGGGCTCAGAAAGTCGGGTGATCGGCCCTCGCGCCACAAATAGGCCAGCGAAAAGGCGCCGAGTTGGCGCTCACTCTGGGCCGCCATCAGCTTCCAGGTCTGCTCCAGACGGCCTGAGACTTCGGCAAAATCCTCGCCCGCGTCGCTGGAGCGCTCCAGCACGGCGGCGCGGGTGTAGAACTCGAAGAAGCGCTCCAGGCTGGCCGCGAAACTGGCCACCGCCTCGCGGGCGTAGCCGTCGATGAGCGCCCGCGTGGCCAGGTCGAAGAGCATCTCGAACTTGTGCTTGCGCAGATACACGGTAAACCGCGTGCTACACGAGCCGCATGTCAGGTCGTGAATACCCGAATCGTGATACTCGGCCTGCGAGGCGGCGCGGCAATGGGGGCAGGTGGCGGGAAAACGCACGAGGTCAGGGTAGCAGG
>NZ_JANYGJ010000135.1 GCF_025362455.1 Deinococcus sp.
CCCGGCGCCGTGCTGGAGGTGCTCCCCAGCCCCGGCCAGGCCGCCGTCAGCACCAGGCCGCTCAGCGCCACCCCGAACATGATGGTCAAGATGAGCAGCACGCTCTCCAGGGGCCGACTCCGCAGCGAACGGTAAGCTTGAACCATGACCCAGCATACCATAGGCAGACTATGATTATGGTGAACGCCGGGGCGGCTGACCCTATCTGCCTGACCCACCGGCCTGACCCATTTGCGTACCCCGGCGCGGCATACTGGATTCATGACCTCTTCACTTGCGCCGAACGGTGCGCAGCCTCTGGCGCCGCCGAGCCCCTGGACCCTCTCGGCCTTCTGGTTCGGCACCTCGTTCATGTGGCTGGTGGTACTGCTGATTCTGATGCCCGCCAACATATTGACCTTCGTAGGTGAGGCCAGCAAGGGCACTTATCTGGGCCTGGCAGGCGGCATCATCGCGGTGGTGGGCCTGGTGTTGCCGCCGATTGTCGGCAGTTATTCTGACCGTATCGGCAAGCGGCTGCCGCTGATGCGCCTGGGGCTGGGCGTCAACCTGGCCGGACTGGCGGTCATGGCGCTGGCGGCCACGGCCCTCAGTGGCATGGGCGGCTACTGGGTCTACGTGCTGGGGCTGCTGCTGGTGCAGTTCGGCAACAACTACGCCACCGCGCCCTACAGCGCCCTGGTGCCGGAACTGGTGCCCGTAGGGCAGCGCGGACGCTACAGCGGCGTGATGGGGATGCTTCAGGGGCTGGGCCAACTGCTGGGCGGCGTGGCGGCGCTGGTGGTGGGGCTGCTGAAATTGCCGGGCCTCGTCAGCTTCGTGCTGATCGCCGTGATCCTGACCACCAGCGCCGTGGTGACGCTGCGCGGCGTGCCGGAAACGACCATCAGGCCGGTGGTGACGGAGAACAGACACTATGGCCTGGACCTGGCGCAACTGCGGCAACTCTTCGCCCACCAGCCGTTCCTGTGGGTCTTTATCACCCGCGCCCTGTTCGCGCTGGGTCAGTACAGCGTGCAGCCGTTTCTGAACTACTACACCAAGGACGTGCTGGCGCAAAAAGACCCCGGCCTGGCGACCAGTATTCTGCTGCTGACCATCATTCTCGCCTCGGTCTGCACCACGCTCATCGGCGGCAGGGTCAGTGACCGGATCGGGCGCAAGCCGGTGATCTACGTGGCGGGCAGCCTGATGGCGGTGATGGCGCTGGCGCTGCTGATCGCGCCGAGCTTCTACGCGGCGCTGGGGGTGGCTTTCTTTTTCGGACTGGGCTTCGGGGCCTTTACCAGCGTGGACTGGGCGCTGGGCTCGGACGCCATGCCGAGTCAACGCAACTACGCCCGCGACATGGGCATCTGGCACGTCGCCTTCGTGGGGCCGCAACTCTTCGAGACGCCGCAGGGCGCCCTGCTCGACTGGGGCAACAGACAGGGCGGTAACCTGGGCTACACGCTGGTCTTCGGCGTCGCGGCGCTGTGCTTCATTCTGGGTGTGATTCTGGTCCGCAACGTGCCGGAAACGGTGGGCGGCAAACGGGTGCAGGCCGCGACCTGAGCCGGGCGTGATTAAGCCTGAATAGAGCGACCCGAAGTGTCATTTCGGTTAAGATCAGCTCATGAAGATCGGGTTCAGGGCTGGCGCCGGAGTTTCCCCTGTCGGTAAGTTCGCGGCCCTGGGCTCGGCGCTGATGCTGACCCTGACGGGCTGCCCTGGGCCGACCCCACCGACGCCTCAACCCTTCACCATCTGCAACCTCAGCACGCAAGACTGGCGCACCATCGAAGACCCGGCGCACTCCGAGGCCCGCATCTGGGACGAGCTGGCGCTGAACGCCGTCCGCAACGTCTTGCCGCAGCCGACCCAGCATGCCCGGACGCTGTATCACCTCTCGGCGGCCATGTACGACGCCTGGGCGGTCGGCGACAGCGCGGCGCAGGGCGTGTATTTCACCGAGAAGCACGTCCTGAGCCCGGCACAACTGAACGAAACGCTGGCCTTCGCGGCGCGGCGGGTGCTGAGTGCGCGCTACAAGGGGCTGGTGCCCGGCCTGGCCGACTGCTTTGCCATCCGGCTCAGGCACGCGGGCTACGATCCGGCCAGTACCGCCGCGCTGGGCGACTCGCCCGCCGCGCTGGGCAACCGGATCGGGCAGGCCGTGCTGGACGCGGGCAACGCCGACGGCGCCAACGAGGCCAACAAGTACGCCGATACCAGCGGCTATCAGCGCCAGAATGAGCCGCTGGTGCTGATCGAGGGTTACAAACCTCCGGCCAGCCCGGATCACTGGCAGCCGCTGCAACTCTCGACGCCGTTTACCCAGAACGGCATCGCCCAGGCGCCCAACACGCCCCAGCCGTTCGTGGGTGCCAACTGGGGCAATGTCAGGCCCTTCGCCATGACCCGCCAGGGCCGCTTCTACCACGATCCGGGTCCGGCGCCCAGCCTGAGCAGTCCGCTGATGCGCTCGCGCTGGATTCCGGATCTGCTGCGCCACCAGGCCGATCTGGACACCACCTCGGCGGCCACCATCGACCTCTCTCCGGGCAAACTGGGCAACAACCCGCTGGGCACCAACGACGGCAGCGGCCACCCGATCAATCCCAAAACCGGGCAGCCCTACGCCGCCAACGTGGTCAGACTGGCTGATTTCGGGCGCGTCATCGCCGAGTACTGGGCCGACGGACCGCGCTCCGAGACGCCGCCGGGCCACTGGAACGTGCTGGCCAACGGCGTCACCGACGACCCATCATTCGAACGCCGTCTGGGCGGCAGCGGGCCTGAACTGAGTGCCCTGGAATGGGACGTCAAGCTGTACCTGACGCTCAACGGCGCCCTGCACGACGCGGCCATCACCGCCTGGGAGATCAAGCGCCAGACCGACACCGCCCGCCCAATCTCGCTGGTGCGCTACCTGGCGGCGCAAGATATGGCGGGCCTGAGTCTGGAGCCGGGGCTGGTCGAGGTGCAGGGCGGCACGCTCAGGGTCAAAAGCTGGCGCTCCGGCTCCGGCGTGCAGTGGCAAGACGCTTCGCAGTGGACGCCGTACCAGCGCTCTGATTTCGTTTCACCGGCCTTCCCGGCCTTCGTATCGGGCCACTCGACCTTCAGCCGCGCCGCCGCCGAGGTGCTGAGCGACCTGAGCGGCTCGGCCTTCTTTCCCGGTGGGCTGCGAGAGGTCGTGGCCGCGCCCGGCTTCGTCAAAACCGACGCCGCCAGCAACGTCGGTGCCGTGCGGCTCCAGTGGGCCACCTACAATGACGCCGCCGACCAGGCCGGACAGTCGCGCATCTGGGGCGGTATTCACCTGGAAAGCGACGATCTGGTGGGCCGCAGACTGGGTCAGCAGGTTGGCCTGGACGCGGTGAAAAAAGCCAGGCAGTACTTTGCGGGAACGGCCAGGTAGGTATTCAGGCCCACACGAAACGGACGGGCCAGCCTGCACCCGTTCGCTCGCTACGCTTACGCCAGCCCGGCCTTGTTCAGAAACTCGTTCATCTTGACGATTGAAAACCCGCTGAGGCTCTGGGCCACGTCGCCGTGAACCAGGGTGGGCACGCTGCGCTTGCCGCCGTTGACGCGCATGACGATCTCGGCGGCGTCCTCGACTTCCTCGATGTTGATTTCGGTGTAGGCGATGCCTTTGCTGTCCAGCGCCCGCTTGACGGCCTTGCAGTCGGAGCACCAACTGGTGGTGTACATGGTGATGGGGGTAGAGGTCTGAGTCATGCTTTGGATTCTAAAGGACTTTTTGCCGCGCAGAGAAGCCGGGGCCACAAAGCCTGCGCAACACCGGATGGGCAGGGCACGAAAAAAGAGCCGCGACCAACAGGCCGGGCTCCGGGTGGGTGAAATGGAAACCGTCTAGGCGGTGGCCGCTTCCGGCGCGGTGGGCTCCGGGGCAACAGCCGGGGCGTCCACAGCCGTCACCTGATTCTGAGCGTCGCCGCCCAGTTCAGACATACTCAGCTCAGGCGTGTCGCCCTCGCTGGCGTGAACATCACCGCCGGGCTTCCTGGGCACTTTGGGAATCATGATCATGTTCATGTCCATGCCCATCATGTTGGGCGGGCTTTCGGGCTGCCCGACCTCTGAGAGCGTGTCGGCCACGCGCACCAGAATGCGCTCACCGAGTTCCGGATGGGTCCGCTCACGGCCACGGAACATGATGGTGACCTTGACCTTGTGGCCCTCTTCCAGAAAGCGCTTGACGTGGTTGGTCTTGGTTTTGAAGTCGTTGGCGTCGATCTTGACGCGGAACTTGATGGCCTTGACGTCCTGAGAACGTGCCCGCTTGCGGGTATCCTTCTCGTTTTGCTGCTGCTCGAAGCGGAAACGACCATAGTCGAGTAACTTGCAGACGGGCGGCACGGCTTGCGGACTCACCATCACCAGATCGAGGTTCTGCTCGCGGGCCATGGTCATGGCCTCCCTGGTGTCGATGATGCCGATCTGCTCCCCGGCACCGCCGATCAGGCGGATCTGGCGAACCCGGATCTGGTCGTTGACTTTATGATCTTTCGCTATAAATCATCACCTCCGCCGCGCCCTGCCTGGCTCACGTCTCCCGTGAGGGCGGGGCGGCTGTCCCCTGAACACTCGGCGCGAAACATCGGCTGAGTCAGGGATAGACGGAGTATTTTAGCACGCAGGCTGCGTGGCAACAGGGGTGCGTGCTCTCCTTTCGCGGGCATATGGCACGCGGCCTGCCTGGAAGGCCAGCCAGCGAGCCGAGGCAGTGGGCGCGGCGCAGGAAGGCAATGGCTGCCGAAGTACGATCCCCACCCACTGCCCCCACCCACTGCGCGGGAACCCCCTCTCCTGCTGGGCGGCGCGATCAAAGGGGACTGAGCGGCGCGGTCCAAAGGGAAGCCGAAAGCACCCCCACAGGTCTTTCGGCTCCCTTTTGAGTAAAGTTGGCTGCGAAGCGGACGGAGGGATTTCTTTGGGCTGGCAGAGCCAACGTGCTGACGTTGCCCACCCCCACTTCCCACCCATCTGCCCATCCCTCACACGACCCGGCGGTATGCTGGAAGGCAGCTATGCCAAACTCCAGTGCGCCAAACTCCAGTGCGCCGCATGTTCACCGGCTCGGACCAGAGGCGGCCCGTGACCTCTCGCGTGAGGTGCTGCTCACCGACGGGCTCGGCGGCTTTGCGCTGTGCAGCCCCGCCGGGGTGCCGACCCGCCGCTACAGCGGCCTGAGCGTGGCCCACCGCCCGCCGGGTGAGCGGCGCGTGATGTTCGTCTCGGCGCTCGAAACCCTGCGCGTCGGTGAGCAGATGTGCGAGCTGCACGCCTTCGAGGTCGCGCCCGGCACCACCGAGGGCCAGGGCCTGAGCGTGCTGTGCGGCGTAAGGTTGTGTGACCTGCTGCCGGAGCGCGAACAACAGGTGTTGGGCCTGCGGATTCGGCGGCGCAGCGTGATGCCCCGGCATTCCGGCGCCCTGGTGCTCTTGTACGACATCGAGGCGCCGCATCTGCGCATCGGCGACGAGGCGAGCCTGACGCTGGGCGGTCTGTTCGTGGACCGCGACATGCACGAGGTGCAGCGCAACCCCGCCGAGCTGACTTTTGAGCGTGCGGGCAACACCGTGCATGTCAGGGGCAAGGCGCATCAGACCAGGCTGTATCTGCGTGCGGATACCGGGGCTGAGATTACGCCACTGAGCATCAGAGCGCAGCCGCAGCGACTGCACTACCGCTTCGAGGCGCAGCGCGGTGAAGCCGATACGGACCGGGCCACGCGGGCCGATCTGTGGTCCATCGAGTTGCTGCCGGGCCTCAACCGCGTCGCGCTGGTGATCGAGGGCCTGGAGACGCACATCGAAGACCCCTGGGCCGCCTACGACCAGGAGGCTGAGCGCCGCGCCGAACTGGTCAGCAGGGCTTACGCGGCCTCCGGCGTGCGCGACGAGGTGGTCGCCACCCTCAGCGTGGCCGCCGACGCCTTTTTGGTGCGTCGCCAGAGCACCCAGAGCCCCAGCGTGATCGCCGGATACCCCTGGTTCGCCGACTGGGGCCGCGACAGCATGATCGCCCTGCGCGGCCTGACCCTGCTGACCGGCAGACTGGAAGAGGGCCTGGGCGTGCTCGACACCTTCCTGAACTCGCTGCGCGGCGGCCTGATTGCCAATAACTTCAGCGATGACGCAACCGGCGCAGACGGCACAGGTGCGAGTTATAACACCGTGGACGGCTCGCTGTGGCTGGCCACCACGCTGGAAAAACTGGTCGAGGCCAGCGGCAACCCGGCGCTGACCCGGATGGCCCTGGGCGCGGTGCGGGGCATTCTGGGCGAGTACGCACGCGGCACGGCCCACGGCATCGGCATGGACAACGCCGACGGCCTGCTGAGTGCGGGTCAGGCGGGCACCCAGCTCACCTGGATGGACACCAAGATTCACGACTGGGTGCTCACGCCCCGGCACGGCAAACCGGTGGAAATTCAGGCGCTGTGGCTCGCGGCCCTGGGCGCCGAACTGCGGCTCAGCCACCTGGCGGGCGAGGAAAGCGAGTTCTCCGGCGTGCTGCACTCCGCCCGGCAGTCGTTCGGGCAGTTCTGGAACCCGGCCACCAACTACCTCCACGACCTGCTGGCGCCCGACCATTCACAAAACTATTCACAAAGCAGCCGCCCGGAAAGCAGCCTGTACCGGCAGGGGCCGCACACCGCGCCGCCCAATTCGCAGATTCGCCCCAACGCCCTCATCGCCCTGGCGCTGCCGGACACCCCGGCCAGCCCCGGCCAGGTCGGCGCGGCGCTCAGCGTGGCAGCCCGCGACCTGCTGACGCCGCTGGGGCTGCGCACCCTGGCGCCCAGCGACCCCGACTACCGCCCCGACTACGGCGGCCACCGCCTGACCCGTGACGCCGCCTACCACCAGGGCACCGTCTGGCCCTGGCTGATCGGCGCTTACAGCGAGCTGAGTGTGCAGCAGGGCCAGGTCTCGGAAGCCCGCGCCGCCCTGAGCGGCCTGGTGGGGCACCTCTGGGAAGCGGGGCTGGGTTCGGTCAGCGAGGTGGCCAGCGCAGGCAGCCTCACGCCGGGCGGCTGCCCCTTTCAGGCCTGGAGCGTGGCCGAAGTGCTGCGTGCCCACGTGATGGTCAGCCTGGCCGAGCGGGCGCAGGTTCAGGCCAGCCAGGCAGCCGTCCGGGCTCAGAGTCGGCCTCGCGGCGAGATCCAGAAACCGGCCCGGAAGCAGCCGGTCAGCGCGGGCGGTGTCACAAAATCCAAAGGTAAAACAGCCGGGGCACAACCTGTGCCGAAACCCGGACCCACCACAGAGCCCAAATCCGCCAGGCCACCGAGCGCTCCGGCCAGCCTATCTCCGCTGCCACTTGCCGAGCTGCCGCAGTTACCGAAAGCTGAGCGCGCCCGGTCTGAGCCGCCCGCCCTGCCACTGTTCACACGGCCACTGTCCACACTGCCCCTGTCTCACCTCCCCCTGTCTCAACGGCCACTGTCCACACTGCCTCCGTCAAAACTACCGCTGCCCACACGGCCACCCACACCATTGCCCCAGCCCGAACAGCCTCCGGCGCCCGGACCTGCCCCGGTGTATGGGGCTGCCCAGGGCTACGAGCGCGGCCCGGCGGCAGGGCGGCTCCCGCGCCTGGGCTCGCTGAACCTGCCGCCGAGCACGCTGGGCGACATCGGCTCCTCGACGCTGGGGCCTGCCGACCTGACGACCGGCAGCGGCCTGATGGGCCTGGCGCTGATGCCTGGGCCGCTGCCGGTCACCCTGCCTCAGTCGCCGCACCTGCCGGGCCGGATCGAGCAGGCCGAGCCCAAGCCGCTCCCTGAACTCGACGAACCCATGAGCGTCGAAGACCCGGACGTGATCGAGCCGCTGACGTAAGTGGCGCGCAGGCTTGGTGGTGCGCAGGCTTGATGGCGTGCAGGCTTGATGGTCAAGCCGAGCTGGATGTACGGCGTCAAATCCGGGGCCGGAGGATGTGTCGTGGTGAATCCGAACGCTCAGCAGCGGGCGGCTCGGCAAAAATCGACAGTTACCGTATTGCGACATTCACCGGATTGACAGTCACCGCACTGATCGTGGTGAAGGGTTCTATTCGGTGGCCCCTTCACTGTGCTCATGGTGACGCCGCTTTCAGGGTGGCTCTCACCGGGTTCGGCAAGCTCTCCAAGCGGCCTGAACGCCGCCAGACTCACCCGGCGACTCGTGCGGGCACCTCACACTCATCCAGCCCACCTATCCAGCCCAGACATTCAGCACACTCATCCAGTACAGACGGCGCCGACTGGCCGACTCGTCACCTGCCTCGTTACCTGCGCGGCCCGGTTTCCGGCTCAGGGTTTGACGGCTGAGCCCCAGGCGTTTAGAGTGAAGGTGTCATGCATACACTTATCCACGCCGCTCCGCTCACGCGCCCTGATTTCGCGGGTGCCGGAGCCGTGTGGTGCTGAAACTGCCGCCCCAGGCCACCCAGGTCGGACTGGCGGTGGACGTCGCCGCCTTCACCATCCACGAGGGCGTGCTGCGCTCCCTGCTGACCCTGCGCGGAAGGGTGCCGCACGCCCAGACCTGGGCTTTGCCCGGCGGCTTCGTTCTCGTGGGCGAGGAGCTGCACGAGGCCGCCCTGCGCGAGCTGCGCGACGAAACCAGCATCGAACTCGAACCGCGCCACCTGGAGCAGTTTTTTACCTTCGGCGCCATCGGGCGCGACCCGCGTGGGCGCATCGTCAGCGTGGCGCACCTGGCGGTCTTGCCGCACGGCACGGTGCCTGTCATGGCCGGGGCGAGCACCCTGCACGCCGACTGGTTCCCGGCCCACCAGCCGCCGCCGCTGGCCTTCGACCACGCCCTGATTCTGGGCCGGGCCATCAAGCGGCTGCAACTGCGGCTCGAATACGCCAATCTGGCGCTCGACTTTCTGCCCGAAACCTTCACGCTGCCAGAGTTGCAGAATGTGCACGAGGCGATTCTCAACCGCTCGCTCGACAAGCGCAATTTCCGTAAACGCCTGCTGGCCCAGGGCATCCTGACGCCCAGCGGTGAGCGCCGCAGCGGTGTGGGCCGCCCCGCGCAACTCTACCGCCGCGCCAGGAGTGTGCGCACCGGACTGCTTTAGACGATTGATAGGTCATCTGGACGATAGGCCCGCGCCCGATGGCCGTCTATGCTGATTCATGCCCCTGCACCCTGTCATGACCGGAGAGAACGTCCACCTGGCCCGCCTGCGCCGCGAGAACCTGCCGCAGATCATCAGGCCGTTTGCCAATCTGGAGCTGACGACCTATATCGGTGGTCGCGGATGGACCGCCAGCGAAGCCGAGCAGGCCGAGTGGCTGGACAAGAACCTCAAGAATCCTGCCGACGGCATGCTGTTCGGTATCTACGACTTCGGCGAAACCCTGATCGGCGGCGTGGACCTGCGCGGAATCGATTACCGAACCGGCACCGCCGAACTCGGCATCGCCCTCTACGAACCCGAAATCTGGGGCGGCGGCTACGGCTCGGAGGCCGTTCGCCTGATCTGTCAGTACGGCGCCTTTCACCTGGGGCTGCACAACATCATGCTCAAGGTCTTCGGTTTCAACGTTCGGGCCATCCGGGCCTACGAAAAGGTCGGCTTCCGCGAGATCGGGCGCCGCCGCGAGGCCGTGCGGCTCGGCCAGGAGCGCTTCGACGAGGTATACATGGACCTGCTGACGAGCACGCTGGACCTGAGCGCGTTGCGGCGTCAGATCAGGCAGTTACCGGCGCTGGACTGAAGTATTCGTCATCCTGAACGCAGTGAAGGATCTCGCTGTTACACGACGAGCGCTTCTGCTCCGAGCAGACCTGCGTTTCGGCAGACTCTCTACCTGAACTCACGGAGCGCCAACTGCGCCGCCCAGTACCCGGCCATGCCGTGAACGCCGCCGCCGGGTGGGGTGCTGGCGCTGCACAGATACACCCCCCCAACCGGCGTGCGGTACGGCTGGGCGCTCAGCACCGGGCGGGCCAGCAGTTGCCACAGGCTGTTGGCGCCGCCGCCCACATCGCCGCCGACCAGATTCGAGTTCGACGCCTGCAAGGTGGCCGGGCTACTGACCGTGCGGCCCAGCACCAGTGACTGGAAACCGGGGGCGGAGCGCTCGATCTGGGCTTCGAGCTGCGGCAGGGCGTCCTGCTGAGTGGCGTTGGGCACGTGGCTGTAGGCCCAGACGGTGTGCCCCCCGGCAGGCGCCCGGCTGGGATCGGCCAGGCTCTGCTGGGCCAGCAGCACATACGGCGCCCCACTCAGTCGGCCCCGGTGCGGCGCAGCCTCGGCGCGGGTCAGGCTGGCCAGGTCGCCGCCCAGGTGGACGGTTCCGGCGCGGCCTACTTGCGGGTCCGTCCAGGGCAGCGGGGCGCTCAGGGCGTAGTCGACTTTGAAGGAGCCGGGGCCGTAGCGGAATCGGCGCAGGCGCTGAACATACGACTCCGGCAACCGGCCCTGCGCCAGTTCCAGCAGCGCGGGCGGCCCCACGTCGAGCAGGGTCAAGTCGGCGGGCGGCAACTCACGCAGATGTTGAACGGGGGTATTCAGCGTCACTTCCCCGCCCAGGAACCGGAAATAGCCGACCAGCGCGTCGGTCAGGGCCTGGGCGCCGCCCTGGGGGAAGGGCCAGCCGCGAGCGTGCCCGGCGCCGCCCAGCATCAGCGCGAAGGCGGTCGTGCCCGGCGAGGTCAGCGGCAGGACGCTGTGGGCCGCCAGCCCGCCCAGCAGGGCGCGTGCCCGCTTTGTCTTGAACATTCGGGCCAGCAGCGTAACCGGTGGCAGCGCCCGGATTCCAAACCGCGCCAGCAGCAGCGGGTGCTCTGGGACATGCAGCAGCGGCCTGAGAAACTCGCTCATCAGGTCGTCCCAGTGCTCTACCAGCGGCTCCATCAGGCGGCGGTAGAGGGGACCGTCCGGGCCGAGGTGATCGGCGGTCTCATCGAGGCTGCGAAACAGCAGGGCCGAGTCATGGTCCAGCGGATGCGCCAGCGGCAACTCCGGCTGTATCCAGCGCAGCCCGAAAGCGTGCAGCGGCAGGGTGCAGAAAAAGGGACTGCTGATTGCCAGCGGATGCACCGCGCTGCCCAGGTCGTGAATAAAGCCTGGCAGGGTCAGCTCGCCGCTGCGCAGGCCGCCGCCGAGGGTGCCCTGGCCTTCCCACAGCCGCACGCGCAGCCCCGCCTGGGCGAGCACAATGGCCGCCGCCAGGCCGTTGGGACCGCTACCGACGACATTCGCGCTGCGAGGAGAAGCCATAGGTGATGATGGCAGGTTCGGGGCGCAGGCGGGATGTGGGGAGGGTGGAGAGTGAGTAGAAGATGCGCCGGGATCAGCCAGACGCGCAGGCCCGCTGAGCACCTTGAGCCGAGGACTCCACCGACGTTTCTGAACTATGCTGAGTTCATGTCCACACCGACCGTCCGCGAACTCACCGGCCCGGACGTGGCTTTGGCTCACGCGGCCCTCCTCGAATTGCGGCCCCACTCTCCGGCGATGACCAGCCCGGCAGCCTTGCAAGCCTGGGTCGAGGCGCACCCAGACGGCTACCGACTGATGGGCAGCTTCGAGGACGGTCCAGACGGTGAAGATACGCAGGCCGCTGCCGCCCTCGGCTTCCGGGTCATGACCACGCTCTACCGGGGCCGCCAGCTCTACACCGACGATCTGGTGACCTTGCCGCTTGCAAGGGGTCAGGGTCACGCCCGCGCCCTGCTGGCCTGGGCCGAGGCGCGGCGGCTGGGGTGCGCCAGCGTAGAACTCGATTCGGGCGTGCAGCGATACGCGGCGCACCGGCAGTACCTCAAGTTCGGCCTGGACATCACCAGCCACCATTTCGGCAAGGTACTGGATGTCAGCGGGGCGCGGGCGTGAGCGGCTACTACGATCCGTTGACCCGCAGCCCCGCCCGCAGCCGCCGCCCGATGAACCGCCGTGACGACGAATGGATTCACGCCCTGCTGGCCAGGCTGACCCTCTGCCGGATCGCCACCGTCTGGTCCAGCGAGGACGGCCCGGACGGTACCGGCACGCTCACACCGTTCATCAACCCCACCAGCTTCGTCTACCGGCCAGAGGCGCACGACATCATCTACCATTCCAACCGGGCCGGGCGGCTGCGGGCCAACGCCGAGCACCGGGAGAGGGCCACCTTCGAGGCCAGCGAAATAGGCCGTTTTCTGCCCAGCAACGATCCGCTCGAACTGGGCGTGCAGTACCGCAGCGTCGTCGCCTTCGGCACGCTGAGGATTCTGGAGGGCGAGGCGGCGCGGGAGGCGCTTTACGCCCTGTGCGCTCACGTGTTTCCGGCGCTGCGGCCCGGCGCCGAGATGCAGCCGATCAGTGACGAGCAACTGGAGCGCACCAGCGTCTATTCGCTGGGTATCGAGCAGTGGAGCGGCAAGGAAAACTGGGCCGAGATGGCCGATCAGAGCAGCGACTGGCCCCCGTTGAGCGCGGAGTTGCTAGGCGGTTGAGGTGCAGGGTCAAAGCGGGCGCAATGTCAACCGGATTTCATGTCAGCAGTCGTCAACACAGGGGCTATTTGACGCCCACCTTGCTCACCCAGACCGCTCCCGCCGCCCCGCTTGAACCAAATACCCCCTAAAACCACAACAACACAGACAAATTTCTGCCCGCCGTCCCGGTATGCTAGGCAGCATGATCCGCTTCCCTCTGCTTCTCGCCCCTGCGCTGCTGCTGGCAGCCTGCACGCCGCGCCAGACGGTGACCGCCGCGCCGATCAGCGGCCAGACCGCCGTCAGCAGCGTGTCGTTTTACCCGAAAGAAACCGGCCTGAACTGGACCTACCTGCCCGAAGGCGAGAGCGGCGGCCCGCTGTATACCCTCAAGGCACTGGGGCCGACGCTGTTTGGCAGCGCCCAGGTGTCGGCCTTTGAACTCACCGGACGCGGCGCCCAGCAGACCTGGTACCGACAGATCGACAGCAGCGGCCAGAAATTGTTGGGCTTTCGCAAACCCGGCCTGACCGTGACCCTGACCCCGCCCTGGAACGAGTGGCCCGCCAGCAACGACTGGAAAGTCGGCCTGACCTGGACCGGCACCACCACCGCCCGGCTGCGCTCGGACGACGCCCGCGTCGATCAGTCGGGCAGCGTGACTTACCTGTACAACGTGCTGGAGCAGCGCCAGGTCACGGTGCGAGATCAGGCGTTCAAGGTCTGGGTGGTCAACCGCCAGGTCACCGATACGCTCGGCGGCGTGTTTCCGGCCTCCGAAACCATCTGGTTCGCGCCCTTCGTCGGCGACGTGCGCACCGCCGAGGCCCTGCTGCTGAGCAGCCGCAATTTCAAGAGCAACTGATGAAGATTCCGATTGAATCCCGGCGGTTTTGGGATTCAATCCGACTTGACGGCAGAAGGAAGCAGGATACGGATTTCGCGGCGTGGAGTACGTGCAGCGCGGGTTTGCGGAGTGTACGGAGCAGAGTCGGAATCCGTACGAGCAGCGCCAGGGAGGGTTACCGTGAACGACAGGAGAAAAAGTCTTCAGAGCGTCCAGCGTCCAGCCGCTTTACTCGGAACGCCGCCGACGCGGCTGCCGCCCGCGCCGCTGGTGCGCTCCGGCAGCAGCCTCAGCCCGCTGCTGGACCGGGTGTCTTCGCCTGAGGAACTCAAGACCCTCAGCGTCGAGCAGCTTCCCCAACTGGCCCGTGAGATCCGCGACGAGATCGTGCGGGTGTGCAGCGTGGGCGGACTGCACCTGGCCTCCTCGCTGGGCGCCACCGACCTGATCGTGGCCCTGCATTACGTGCTGAACTCGCCCCACGACAAGATTCTGTTCGATGTGGGGCACCAGGCGTATGCCCACAAGATTCTGACCGGGCGGCGCGGCCAGATGAGCACCATCAAGAAGGAAGGCGGCCTGTCGGGCTTTACCCGCGTTTCCGAGTCGCCGCACGACGTCAGCACGGTGGGCCACGCCAGCACCTCGCTGGCCAGTGCGCTGGGCACGGCGCTGGCCCGCGACGCGCTGGGGCAAAGCTACAAAGTCGCCGCCGTGATCGGTGACGGCGCCCTGACCGGCGGCATGGCCCTGGCGGCGCTCAACACCATCGGCGACAAGCAGCCGAACATGCTCGTGGTGCTCAACGACAACGAGATGAGCATTTCCGAGAACGTCGGGGCCATGAGCCGCTTCATGCGCGGGCTGCAAGTCCAGAAGTGGTTTCAGGAGGGCGAGGGCGCCAGCAAAAAGGCGCTGAGTTCATTTTCCAAGCCGCTGGCCGACATGCTCAGCCGGGTCAAGAGCAGCACCCGGCACTTCTTCGACCCGGCCAGCATCAACCCGTTTGCGGCGATGGGCCTGCGCTACGTCGGACCGGTCGACGGCCACGACGTCATCGAGATGGCCTGGCTGATGGAACGCCTGCTCGACCTCGAAGGCCCGACCATCCTGCACGTCGCCACCCGCAAGGGCAAGGGCCTGGACTTCGCCGAGGCCGACCCGATCAAGTGGCACGGCCCGGCCCAGTTCGACCCCGTGACGCACGAGTTCGCCGCCGCCAAGAGCAGCTACTCGTGGAGCAACGCCTTCGGCGACGCCGTGACCGAGCTGGCCCGGCTCGACCAGCGGCTGTTCGTGATTACCCCGGCCATGCGCGAGGGCTCCGGCCTGGTCGAGTACAGCAAGGTCCATCCCAGCCGCTATCTGGACGTGGGCATCGCCGAGGAGGTGGCGGTCACGGCGGCGGCGGGGATGAGCCTTCAGGGCCTGCGCCCGGTGGTCGCCATCTACTCCACCTTCCTGCAACGCGCCTACGACCAGGTGCTGCACGACGTGGCCATCGAGCACCTGCCGGTCATCTTCGCCATCGACCGGGCCGGGGTGGTCGGCGCCGACGGCGCCACCCACAACGGCGTGTTCGATCTGTCGTTTCTGCGCAGCATTCCCGGCCTCAGCATCGGGCTGCCCAGAGACGCCGCCGAGCTGCGCGGCATGCTCAAAGGGGCGCTGGAACGCGGCGGGCCGGTGGCGATCCGCTACCCACGCGGCAACACGCCCCGCGCCGAAGTCGGCACCTGGCCGGAGCTGGCCTGGGGCAGTTGGGAGCGCCTCAAGCCCGGCGGCGAGGTGGTGGTGCTGGCGGCGGGCAAGGCGCTCGAATACGCCGAAGCGGCGCTGCGCGACGTGCCCGGCGTGGGCCTCGTCAACGCCCGCTTCGTCAAGCCGCTCGACGGCGCCATGCTGCGCGAGGTCGCGCTCAGTGCCCGCGCCCTGGTTACCGTGGAGGACAACACGGTGGTGGGGGGCTTCGGCGCCGCCATTCTCGAAGCCCTCAGCGCCCTGGGCCTGAGCACCCCGGTGCGCGTGCTGGGCGTGCCCGACGAGTTTCAGGAACACGCCACCGTCGAGCGGGTGCATGCACTGTCGGGCATGGACGCCCAGGCGATCCGCACCGTACTGGCCGAGCTGGGCGTTGCGGTGCCGATCGAGTTGTAAGGGAGATGGTGGGCTGCCCTGTGAGCTTGCCCAGGTGAGCGGCCCGGCGGCGCTTTGAACGTTTTCGCGTTTTCGCAGGCTAGGCGCTCTCCTGACGCCCCTCCCCGGTAGACTGGGCGACGAGGGTCACGCTGCTGAGCACCTCCAGCGCGACCTCGATCACCTGCGGGTCGAACTGGATGCCGGACTGGGCGGCGAGTTCGGCCAGGGCGTCGGGCACGCTCCAGGCGGCCTTGTAGGGGCGCAGGTGGGTCAGGGCGTCGAAGACGTCGGCCACCGCCACGATGCGGGCGGCGAGCGGAATGGCCTCACCCGACAGGCGCCGGGGATACCCCTTGCCGTCCCAGCGCTCATGGTGTGAGTAGGCGATCTGCTCGGCTAGCCTCAGCAGGTGGCTGCTGCCGCCGGAGAGCATCCGCGCCCCGATCTCGGCGTGGCCCTGCATGCGCCCGTATTCTTCCGGCGTCAGCTTGCCCGGCTTGAGCAAGATGGTGTCGGAAATGCCGATCTTGCCCACGTCGTGCAGCCGCGCCGCCGCGCTGAGCAGCTCGGTTTCTGCCTGTGCATAACCCAGGCGCCGGGCAATCGCGGCGCTGTACTGCACGACGCGCCAGGTGTGCTGGCCGGTGGTGTCGTCCCGAAACTCGGCGACCACCGCCAGGCGGGTCACCACCTCAAGCTGGGCGAGTTCCAGGCTGCGGGTGCGCTCCTGCACCTGGGCCTCGGCCTCGCGGCGGGCGTCCTCGGCGGCCAGCAGCCGCAGGTGAATCAGCCCGGCCTCGTGTTGGGCGCGTTCCAGATTGAAACGGCTGGTCATGGCGCTGACCTGCTCCGAGGCGTCGGCGCCGAGCAGTTCGCGCTCCTTGTGGTAGAGCTGCTCGAAATGGTCCAGGGCCTGAAGGCTGTCACCGCCGCGTTTGTGCAACTGATACAGCGAGCGGTGGAGATCGACCTCGGCCTTGGGGCGGCCTACCGTCTGCGCCAGCACCAGGGCGCCGCCGAGTTCCTGCGTGGCCTGGGCGACCTCACCGAGCTGTTCGAGCACCTCACCCAGATGCATCCGGGCGTCGAGCTGGCCTTCGAGGTCGCCGATCTGCGCCGTGATCCGCACGGCCTGACGGTAGGCCACCGCCGCCGCCGCTGGCTGCCCGCCCTGCATGCTCAGGCGCCCCAGGCCGTCGAGTGCCAGCGCCTCGATGCGGCCCTGCCGGTAGCCCACACGGTCGAGCGCCCGCTCGATAGGTAGGAGTGGACGTTGCGCTCGATCTTCATGGATTTGAGCGTCTGGGCACTGAGCGTCTGAGATTTCTGGCTCTGAGATTTCTGGCTCTGGGCGTTCTGGCTCTGGCTGGCCGGATCATGGTCGAAGCCCAGCAGGGCCAGGCCCGTCGCCGCGTCGAAGCTCATGACCTGGGCGCCGTACTGGGCGGCCAGGCTCTGAGAGGTCTGTTCAGCGGTGGACACCTGCGCCAGGTAGGCCGGGTGATACGCCTGAACAGTGGGCGCGGCGCTCTGGCTACAGGCGGCCAGCAGCAACCCGGAGAGGAGTGGCGCGAGAACGGACACCCTGGACACGGGCCGCTCCTGTACAGGTGATTTCTGGGCAGGTAAGTTCTGGGCAAAAGACTTCACACCTCACGTTCTTCTCGAAAACTTCTCAGAAGACTATGGAGTTTTTTGCACGTTTCCTCTCGTATGGCCAACGGTCGGCGTCCTTACCTTCATGAGTCGGGGGTATATCGCATAAGCTGCCCGGCGTTCTGGCGCAAGCCGGGCAGTCAGTTAAAGAAGTCATGAATGCTTGTAGACGAACAGCCGGACAATAGAAGTTGAAGATGGCCTTAAGGTCACGGCTTAGCCGTCTCAGCCAGTCGGCCCTGCCGTTCAGAGAAGCTGCGCTGAGCGTGGGCTGAAGCCGGTTTCGCGGCGGCGTATGGTTGGCCCGGCTTCAGCCGTTGGCCAGCTCCTCGTCGCGGTCGGGCTTGGCGAAGATCATGCGGCCCACGTTGGTCTGGACGTTGTTGACCACCACCACCCGCGCCACCCTTCCCTTGAGCTTCTGGCCGTCCTCGACGACGATCATGGTGCCGTCTTCGAGGTAGGCCACGCCCTGCCCGGCCTGCTGTCCGCCCTTGCTGACGGTGACCGTGAGAATGTCGCCCGGCTGGAGCTGGGGGCGCAGCGCCACCGCCGCCTCGTTTAAGCTCAGCACCGTCAGGCCGTGCAGCTTGGCGATCTTGCTGAGGTTGGTGTCGTTGGTCATCAGTTTGGAGCCGGTCTCGCGGGCCAGCCTCACCAGTTTGTCGTCCACGGTGCTCAGCTCGGTGGTGTCCCAGTCCTCGATGCGCAGCGCCGTGACCTGGCGCAACTCCTCGAGGACGTTCAGGCCGCGCTTGCCCCGGATGCGGCGCTGGGGGTCGCCGTGATCGGCCAGCAGTTGCAGTTCGCGCAGAATGAAGCTGGGCACCACCAGTTCGCCGTCGAGAAAGCCCGCCCGCGCCAGGTCCACGATCCGCCCGTCGATGATGATGTTGCTGTCGATGAGTTTGCCGCCCATCTTCTTGCGCGGCCCCGGCCCGAATCCGGCGAAGGCCTCGGCGTTGCGCACCGCAAAGGTGACGAAAAAGGCCGCCAGCACCGCCGTAATCACGATATTCCACCACCACTGATACACCGGCACGTTGCCCAGCAGGTTGCCCAGCAGCACGCTGACCAACAGCGCGATGACGAAACCGAAGGTCGCCGCCGTGACGGTGCGCGGCGAGATGCGGGCGTACCGGGCCGCCGCCCGCTCGGCCAGGCCCGTGTAGCGGCGCTCGACGCGCGAGACGATCAACAGCGTGACCAGCAGTCCGGCCAGCATCAGCGAGAGGGTATTGATGAGCTGGGCGCCCGGCGAGGAGGCGGGCGGCAACCAGCGGCTTACAGTCCAGCCGAGCAGCAGTCCCAGGAGCAGCGTCAGAACACGGACAGCGGGCATTGAGCGTCCAGTCTACACGCCGCCGCGTGCCCCGGCACTCTGCCAGACCACACCCAGCGCCGCTTCTACACTCACGACTCCGCCGTCCTGGCCCCGGCCCTCAGAGAGCCCCGGCGGCACCACCAGTCGGGGGTAGCCGCTGCGGCGGGCCTCCTCGGCGCGGCGGGCCTGACCGGTCACGGCCCGGACCTCACCGGCCAGCCCGACTTCCCCGAAGACCGCCACGTCGCCCGGCAGCGCCTTGCCGACCACCGCCGAGTACACCGCCAGCGCCACGGCCAGGTCGAGTCCGGGGTCCATGACCTTGAGGCCGCCCGCCAGGTTGACGTAGATGTCCAGCCCGCCCAGATTCAGGTCAAGGCGGCGCTCCAGCACGGCCAGCACCACATCCACCCGGCGCGGATCGAGGCCGACGACCACCCGGCGCGGATTCGGGTAGGGCGTGCGGGCCGCCAGCGCCTGCACTTCCAGCAGCATCGGGCGGTGGCCGTCTAAGGTGGCAGCGACCACGCTGCCAGGCACGCCGACGGGGCGCTCGGCCAGAAAGGCGGCAGAGGGGTTGTCCACGGCGATGAGGCCCTCGCCGCGCATCTCGAAGACGCCCAGTTCACCGGCCTGCCCGAAGCGGTTTTTGACCGAACGCAGGAGCCGGTACTGCCCCACCGTTTCTAAAAAGACGGTGGTGTCCACGATATGCTCCATCACCTTCGGCCCGGCCACCGTCCCGTCCTTGGTGACGTGGCCGACCAGCACGGTGGCGCAGCCGGATTCCTTGGCGGCGCGGGTCAGCAAACTGGTCGCCTCGCGCACCTGGGCCACGCCGCCCGAAGCGCCGTCGCCGTCGATCTGGACGGTCTGGATGCTGTCGACGATGCACAGCGCGGGCCTGTGCTCGTGCATCAGCGCGGCGATGTGCTCGGCGCGGGTGTCGCGGGTAAGCTGAATATCGCCCACGACGCCCAGCCGGTCGGCCCGCAGGCGAATCTGCTCCAGCGATTCCTCGCCCGCCACGTACAGGACGGTGTGGCCCGCCAGGCACATCCGGTCAGCCACCTGAAGCAGCAGCGTGGACTTGCCGATGCCCGGCTCGCCGCCCATCAGGGTCACGCCGCCCGCCACCAGGCCGCCGCCCAGCACCCGGTCGAGTTCGATCAGGCCGCTGGATAATCTGGGTTCCTCGCGCCGCCCGACGCTGGAGAGGCCGGTGAGTTTGCCGCCCGACACGCCGCCGTAGCCGCTCTGGGCCTTTTTACCCGTACCGGTGGGCGCAGGGGCCTGCTCCTCGAAGCTGTTCCAGGCCTGGCACTCCGGGCAGCGTCCCAGCGGCTTGGACGCCTGGTAGCCGCACGACCCGCAGACGTAGGTGGTCAGGACGCGGGCCACTATTTTTTCTGACCCACGTCTCGGTTCTTCCGGACCGGTTCCATCGTCACGTCGGGCACGCTCTGGACCTCGCCGGTCGGGCGGCTACCGGCTTTCCAGTACCCCTCGCCGTCGGTCATCAGGTAATCGCCGTCCACCAGTTCGCGGCGCAGCAGGCCCAGGTCGTCCATCACGGTCTTTTCGCCCAGAAAGCGGTCCAGTTCGGCCTCGCTGTAGCGCTTGCCACCTTCGAGCTGGGCAGACAGGTAACTCAGGATAGCGAGTTGGTGGGCGCGGCGGCGGTCACTCGGCCAGCCGGTGATGCGGCCCCGCGAGTCCTGAAAGTCGATGATACTTTTGGTCATACCCTCGATGGTAGCGGGTTTGGGGGCGGGAAACTGGAAGGAGGGGTGGGGAGGCCCAGGGGAAAATACGTCGGTGGGCTGTTGTAGGCGGTGGTCAACGAGAACGCCGTCCCCATGCGGTGTACCGAGAGACCTCTGGCTCCTGATACGTTGTGGACGCCCTGCCCACCTCCCCTGCCTCCGTGCCCTGTCCCCCACTCTCACCCGCACAGGCCAGGTAAGATAACAAGCTGCGGCGCGGATGCTGGTCACTGTCCCGGCGCGGCCCCACCCGGAGGCGTTTTGAGACGAGTTGTACACTGCACTGCCCAAACTAACACCATCCAGGCCGCCTCATGAGCTACTGGCGCGATCAGATCAAACCGCTGCTGGACGCCGAGATCGGCACCATCTTCAAGCAGGCGCCCATCCGCGTCACGCTGTGCTTTCCCAATAAATACTCGGTGGGCATGGCCAGCCTGGGCTATCAGGTCATCTACCGGATGTTCAACAACGAGGAGGGCGTGGCCTGCGAACGGGCCTTCCTGCCCGACGACGTGGAGCAGTTCGAGAAGCAGAATCAGCGCCTGCCCACCGTGGAAACCGGGCGCGACGCGGGCGACTGCGCCCTGTTCGCCATGAGCGTCAGCTTCGAGCTGGACCTGACCAACATCATCCGGACGCTGGAGATTTCGGGGATGCACCCGCTGCGCTCCGAGAGAAGCGACGAGGACCCCATCGTGATGATCGGCGGGCCGCTGACCAGTTCCAACCCGTATCCGCTGACGCCCTTCGCCGATTTGATCGTGATCGGCGACGGCGAGCAGATCGTGCCGCTGATCGGCGAGGCCCTGCGCGTGGCCGAGAGCCGCGAGGACTTCTACGACCTGGTGGACGGTTCGCCTGGCATCTTCTTGCCCGCCCGGCACTCCGTCGAGCCCGGCTGGGCCACCGCGCCCAAGGAACTGCTGCCCGCCTACTCACAGATCGTGACGCCGAACAGCGAGCTGAGCAACATGTTTCTGATCGAGGCGCAGCGCGGTTGCCCACGTCCCTGCACCTTCTGCCTGGCGCGGACCATGTACGGCCCCAATCGCAACAACGGCGGCGACGAACTGCTGGAACACATTCCCGACTGGGCCACCAAGGTCGGGCTGGTGGGCGCGGCGCTGAGCGACTTTCCGCACACCAAATATGTGGGCCGGACGCTGACCGAGCGCGGCGTCAAGCTGGGCGTCAGCAGCATTCGCGCCGACACGGTGGACACCGAGCTGGCCGAGATTCTCAAGGCGGGCGGGCTGCGGACCTTCACGGTGGCCAGCGACGCGCCCTCCGAGCGGCTGCGGCGTTGGCTCAAGAAGGGCATCACCACCGAAGACCTGCTCAAGACCGCGCAGATCAGCCGCGACCTGGGTTTCAAGGGCCTCAAGGTCTACATGATGATCGGGCTGGGGCCGGAGAACGACGAAGACATCTCCGAGTTGATCTCGTTCACCAAGGATCTGGCCAAGGTCAACCGGATCGCGCTGGGCATCAGCCCCTTCGTGCCCAAGCGCCACACGCCGCACTTTCAGGACTCGTTTGCGGGCGTCAAGGTCATCGAAAACCGCCTCAAGCGCATCCAGAAGGAGCTGCGGACCACCGCCGAGCTGCGCAATGTCTCGGCCAAGTGGGCCTGGGTCGAGAGCGTCATCGCCCGTGGCGGGCCGGAAGTCGGCATGGCGGCCTACCAGATCTACCGCAACGAGAGCATCGGCGCCTGGAAAAAAGCGCTGGACGACGTGGGCTGGGTGGACCTGTACGAGTCCAACGAAAGCCGCATCGAGCTGCCCGCCGGGCGCGTGGTGCAGGGCGATTTCGGCGACCATAACCACGAGGAACTGGCTGGGAGACTGGTCAGCAGCCACGCGGAGGGGCTGGCGATCTGAGAATACCGAGTTGGACGCGGCCTTTGCGATAAGGGCCGCGTTTTTTTATGCCTCAACCCTGGGCGCTGCTGATCGGCTCAGGGTGCGGGTCTTGCTTGTAATCCAGATACGACAGGTGGTTGAGCCAGCCGACGCCGCCGAACAGGACCACCATAAAGGTCAGCGGCATGACCCACGGAAACAGCCAGGCTTCCGGAAGAACCAGGCCGACCAGGCTGCTGAGCAGGCCAAAACAGACCAGAAACAGACCGCTGCGGCGCTGGCTACGGTGCCAGGCCCGTTTGCTCAGGAAGGTCCAGCGGGTCCGGAAACCCACCCAGGGACTCGGCTGCACCTTGCCCATGACGTTGCCGAGCAGCGCGAAGAACACACCAACGCCGACCATGACGACCTTGAGCGCTCCCCAGTCGAAGGCGTACTGGGTGGTAAAGATCACGCCCAGCAGCGCCAGCGCCAGCCGCACGACGCGGATGACTCCGGCATTAGCTGGCATCGTTCGCTGGATTGCTAGCAGCGGTAGTGACACCGCCAGCAGCAGCAGCGGCAGCATGGCCAACGCCTCAAAGCGCCCGCCGTAACGATCGATTTCATTGTGGATATTCCAGTGGACCGGCACGCGTTCGGGCAGGCGGTACCAGGTCCAGACGATCAGCGCCAGGTTGAGCGTGAGCGTCAGCAGCGTCGGCCATTCTTTTTTCAAAGCATTCTGGTCGGTCACGGTCTGGCCTCCTTCGGGTCTGGGGCCGCCTCAGGTTCGCCGAAGAGGCCCAGCAGATTGGTCAGCACGTCCTGAAAGACGGTGGTGTTCAGACGGTAGAGAACGGTGGTGCCGCGTTTCTCGGTCTGCACCAGATCGGCGGCCCTGAGCACGGCAAAGTGGCCGCTGAGGGTGCTCTTGGTCAGGGGAAACAGCTCGGCCAGTTCGCCCGCCGAACGCTGACCGCCGCGCAGCTCGCGCAGAATCTCGCGGCGGGTGGGGTCGGCCAGCGCCTTGAACACGTCATTCATCAGAGGCTGCTCATCACTTCACTGGCT
>NZ_JANYGJ010000142.1 GCF_025362455.1 Deinococcus sp.
CCTGCCCGCGTCTTGGGCAGAACGGACGCGCCTGGGCACGCCTGCCCGCGTCTTGGGCAGAACGGACGCGCCTGGGCACGCCTGCCCGCGTCTTGGGCAGAACGGACGCGCCTGGGCACGCCTGCCCGCGTCTTGGCCTGAACAGCGCCGCTGGCGACGCTAGGCCGCTCCGCTCGGTAAACCTAAAGCTTTACAAGGAGATACTTAACACCTCACAGTAAAACAATATCTGGCCCGAACACCAGTCCCGCCGATCTTCAACCCGCTAGACTGCCTGTCCGATGAATCCTGCCCTGGCCGGTCTACTCTCCGCTCTGTTCTACGGGGTCGGCGATTTTCTGTCGGGTCTGTCGGGCCGCCATGACGCGCCGCTGCGAATCGCGGCCCTGACCCACCCGATAGCCGCGCTGGCGCTGCTTGCCCTGGCGCTGCTGCTCGGCGCGCCTTTGCCGCCTGCCAGTGACCTGTGGTGGGGTGCGCTGGCGGGCGCCATAGGGCTGGGCGCCGTGCTGGCCTTTTACCGGGGGCTGGCGCTGGGGCCGATGGGGCCGGTCTCGGTGGGCGCCGGAGCGCTCTCGGCGGCGGTGCCGGTGGCCTTCGGGGTGCTGGGCGGCGAGGTGCTGGGCGCCCTGGGCTGGACCGGGGCGGCGGGCATCCTGAGCGGCACGGTGCTGCTGAGCCTGATACCGGGGGGCACGGGGCAGGGCGGCGTATCAGCAAAAGACAATGGCGTGCTGCTGGGCCTGGTCGCGGGCGTGGGATTCGGCTTTTATTTCGTGGCGCTGGGGCAGGCGCAGAGTGCTGCCGGGCTGCTGTGGACGCTGGCCGCCGCCCGCCTGGCCAGCAGCCTGATCGTGGTGCCGATCGCGGCGCTGACGATGGGGCTGCGGCCCAGTCGCCCGGCCCTCCTGCTGGCCTCGGCACCGGGCGACACGCTGGGCAACCTGTTTTACCTGATGGCGGTGCAGGGCGGTGGGCTGGCGCTGGCGGGCTTGCTGACCAGCCTGTATCCGGCGCTGACGACGCTGCTGGCGGTGATCGTGCTGCGTGAGCGCTTGCGGGCCAGCCAGTGGGGCGGCGTGGTGCTGGCCCTGGCCGGAGCGGCGCTGCTGACAGCGGGCTGAGCGCTCCGGCGGGAACAAACGGGTGCAGCGGCTGGCTGGAGAGGGCAGCGAGCTGAGCCGCCACCTGATCGCCCAGATAAAAGAGGATCATCGACTGGCCGTTCTCGATGTAGAAGAATCGCTGGCCGCCCCGCTGAAGGTCGTTCACGACGTAAGAAAGGCTCAGCGTATCGGCCCAGTCGTCGTTGATTTCCAGGGTCCAGCGCTGACGGCGGCCCTGAACGGTGTATTCCAGCCAGCCTTGCGCCGTGTCCAGGTCGACGTGATCTTGAACGTCGCTCAGGTAGTCTGCGTCGCCGCTCAGCAGGCACAGCTTCTGCACGATCTGGACGTAATCGCCTGACCCGCCGATGCACTCGGTATCGAAATTCCAGACCCTATCGCAAAACCGCCGCCCCCACGGTTCAGATTCGACCTCGACCCCGAAGATGGACAGGAGCGCTCCGAACGGATCATCTTCATAGACCTGGCGGTCATACGAGTGGAGCAGGTCGTCCACGGTGACGCCCGGATTGAGCACAAATCCCAACTCGGCCAGTTTGGCCAACTGGGCTTCGAGCTTCAAGCTTGCATCCGCCGCGCCCTCTTCTCGGCCTCGATGGCGCGCTGCAACTCGCTGATCTGCTTGAGGAGTTCGCGCTGCTCGGTGCTGACGGCGCCGACCATCTGTAAGGTCAGCGCCTCCTTCTCGGCCCGCAACGAATCGATGCTGCGGCCCGACTGGATGTCGTCGATGGCGGCGGCGGCGTACCCGACCACCTTGGCCTCGAACTGCTCGACACCAGCGCGGCTGTGCGAATGCGGATCGCGGCCCTCGAACAGCAGTCGGATCAGGAGCTGCTCCTCCGGCTGGCCCCGGAACACCGAAAGAATATCCTCGCTGGTGGTGGCGCCGCGTGCGGCCAGCATGACCTTTTTCACGGTTTCGTTGTGCCAGGGCAATTCGCCGTCGAGCTTGGCCAGCAGCGCCGGGGCCAGCAGAATCTGGCGCAGCAGGGCCATCTCGTTGTCGCCCTGCTGGTGGGCCGACATGCCCGCCAAGTGGGTGTCGGTCAGGGTTTTGCGCTTGGCCTTGTTAGCGATCCAGTCGCTGAGGGCTTCGGGCTTGAGGCCCAGCGGCTCGCAGGCCAGGCGGCGCATCTCGCGGGCGCTCTCGTCGAAGGGATCGAGGTTCTGCATGCGCGGCAGCAGCTCCATCAGGATGCGGCGCTTGTTGTCCGAGCCGTCCACACCGTACTTCTCGACGGCGGCCTGAACCCGGTAATGCACCTCGTCGAGCCCGGAGGCCAGCGCCTGCCTCAGCGCGTGCAGCTCACCGGACATCACCGCGTCGGCGGGGTCCTTGCCGCTGGGCACCTGGGTCGCCCGGACGCGCAGCTTGCTGCCCACGACCTGATCGAGTCCCGACAGGGTGGCCTTGAGTCCGGCCTCGTCGCGGTCGAACATCAGGGCCAGACGGTGAACGTCGAGCCGGGCCAGCAGGGTGGCGTGCTCGGCGGTCAGGGCCGTGCCCAGCGTGGCCGCCGCCGTCTCGAATCCGGCCTGGTGCATGGCGATCACGTCCATGTAGCCTTCGACCACGATCAGCTCGCCGCCGCCCTGGGCGGTGGTGCGGGCGAAATTCAGGCCGTAGAGCAGTTCTCCCTTCTTGAACGCCTCGGTTTCGGGCGTGTTGAGGTACTTGGGTTTCTCGTCATTCAGCACCCGGCCCCCGAAGCCCACCAGCCGGTTCAGGTGGTCGCGGATCGGGAACATGACGCGGCCCCGGAAACGGTCGTAGACCCGCCCGGTCTGGGTGTTCTCGGCCAGCAGCCCGGCGTCCAACAGTTGCTTTTCAGGCACGTTGCGGCTGCGGGCCAGACTCAGCAGGCCGTCCCAGCCTTCGGGCGCGTAACCGAGTTCAAACCTGGCAATCGTTTCTTCGGTCAGGCCCCGGCGGTGAAAGTAGTCCAGACCCGGCCCGGCCAGGTGCGAGCGGAAGTAGTCGAGCGCGAAGGCGTTGACCTCGTAGATGTCGCGGCTGCTGCGCTCGCCGTAGCGCGTCTCGACGGTGACGCCCGCCCGCTCGGCCAGCTTGCGCAGCGCGTCGCCGAAGCTGAGGTTCTCGGTGCGCTGCACGAACGAGAACATGTCGCCGCCCGCCTTGCAGCCGAAGCAGTAGAAGTAGCCCTGCTCGGTATCGACCTGGAAGCTGGGCGATTTCTCGTTGTGAAAGGGGCACAGGCCCTTGAGGCGGCCCTTGCCCGCCGGGCTGAGGCGCACATGGTCGCCGATGATCTCGGCGATGCTGAGCCGATCACGTACCTCCTCCTTGGTCCCGATGTGTCCTCACCCCCCTTGCCCTGCACGCCCGTCGCCCGCTGCGGCGACCACCACTCCCCCGCTGTGCCGAAGCACACATCAGCTCGCTCGTCGGCCAGCCTGATTTCGGGATCGTTAGACGCTTAGTTTACTCTTCACCAGGCGAACAGTAAAGGGCAATAAAACGCCGTCTGGGCGCGGGCTTTTCTGGGAACGACGACCCACGGCGGCTCGGCGGGATGATGAGTCTCAGTGTGAGTTTTTGTACAGATGAGTTACTCAAGCCTGACTTCCCCACTTGGCGTCTGGAGGGTTGCCCGGAGCCGAACCGACGACGAAGGCTCGACATTCACCAGATCAGTGAGCCGAAGCGCCGCCAGTGCCCCCTCCAGCTTGTCCGGTTCCGGCGTGAGCAGGGTCAGGCTGGTCAGTCTCACGCCCACGTCCGGTAGCGCGGCGGCGGGCGAGTCCACGGCCCACTCGATCAGGCTCGGCAGGGCGCCACCCAGCGGCAGTGAGCCGTCGTCCGGCACGGTCAGGGTCCAGGCATACGAACCCCGGCTCAGGCTCAGGCGCTGGCCCTGCGCGGGTAGAGGCGCGGCGGGCGTGCGGGCGACCCAGTGAAGCAGGCAGGGGCCGCGTGAGAGCCGGTCCTGAACCTCCGGCGTATCCAGCCCGAACCAGCGGGGACGGCATGGTTTGGAGGCGTCGGGATTGATGGCCAGCACTTCCAGATACGACTCGCCCAGGGACAGCAGCCGGTTGTGGGTGCCGAACTGGGGATGCTCGCCGCCGGGTGAGAGCGCCGCGCCCAGGCGGTCTTGCAGCCAGCGCGAGCCCTCTTCGAGCGTGCGCGCGGCGATCACCAGATGGTCGATTGCCGCCGCGTTCATGCGCCGCGTGGCCGACTCATGGCGCCGAGGTCGCCCAGCAGGATGGCCGCCGCCTTCTCACCGCTCTCCAGGGCGCCCTGAATGCCGCTCATGGAGGTGATTTCTCCGGCCAGCAGCACGCCGGAAAAGCGGGTGGCGTGGCCGGGCAGATGCGCGGCGTAACCGGGCGGCTGGGGAAACTGGGCGTGGCCGATGCGCTCCACGGCCAGGGTCCGCAGACTGGACACCCCCTCGCCGTACCAGCTTTTCAGTTCCGCACGAACAGTCAGGTCCAGCGCGTCGTCGTCCAGCTCAGCGCCCTCCAGCTCGGCGCCTTCCAGCACGGTGACGGTCAGCAGATGTTGCCCGTCCGGGGCACGTTCAGGAATGACCTCGCTGAGCCACTGGGCGTTGTTGATCCGGCCCTGAACCGGGTTGAGCATCAGGCGCTTCTGGGTGTCGAGCCGCCGGGTGCTGGCGTAGTACAGGTACGAGCTGCCCAGGCTGCCGCGTGAGACGTTCTCGCCGAGCAGCAACCCCGCACTCTGCGGGTCGGTGGCGACGATCACCTGCGCAGCCTCCAGTTCGCCCAGCGAGGTGATGACCGAGACGCCGCGCTCGTGGGGCGCGAGTTCGAGGGCGCGGGCATGGAAGGTGACGTCGCTGCCCTGGGCCAGTTGCTCGCTGAGCACCGACATGCCGCGCCGGGGCAGGCTGATGGGGCCGCTCAGCAGCATCCGCAGGTAATAGCGAAACAGCCGCGCACTGGTGGACAGGTCGCGCCTGAGGAAAATACCGCCGAAAAACGGCGCGAAGAACTGCCGCAAGGCTGTGTCCGAAAACCCCAAACGTTTCAGGTAGTCGCGGGTCGGCTCATCAAAGCCGCTCAGCAGGCTGTGGGGCGCACCGAAGGCCACATCGGCGCCCAGGCGAGCGAAGACTAATCGGTCTTTGATGGTCAGGCTGCGGGCGCTCAGCAGGCCCGGAATTACGCCCGCGTCGCCGCGTGGGTCGCCCAGCAGCTCGACGCGCCTGCCCAGCCGGATCGCCGCCGACGGCGCGACGGCGACCAGATCGAGCGCCCCGTAGTCGAGCTGGCGCCGGGCCGCCGGGTACGACTCGAACAGCACCTGATAGCCCGCGTCGAGGGTAAAGCCGCCGAGTTGACGCGAGCGCACCCGCCCACCGACCTGCGGCCCGGCTTCGAGCACCCGCACCCGCTTTCCGGCGCGGCTCAGCGTCCGGGCGGCGGTGAGTCCGGCCAGCCCGGCGCCGATGACGATGACGTCCGTCACGCGAGGCCCGGTCGTGCTTGTGTTTGCGGTGCAGCGTTCATATGCATGAGGGTAGTGCATCGGTGGGCGCGGGGCGCCGAGCACTCCGGAATAAACAGAAACAGGCGTTCCAGACGTGATCTGTGGTTACAGGGGGGACGAGATACTTTGCGGTGGCCAGGCCGATGCCGTCGGTCCCGCCGGTGATAACCGCTGCCCTGCCCTTGAATCGTCCTGTCACGGTTCAGCTCCGTCCAGACATTTCTGGAACCATTCGTTCTGCTCTCCCTGCCGCCTTCTGCTCTCGCTGCCGCCTTTCTGAGCATCTCCTTGCAAAGCTTGAGATTTACCGAGCGGAGCGGGCAGGCGGCGAGGTAAGACGCCCGATAGGTGCAGGCGCCCGGTAGGTGCAGACGCCCGATAGGTGCCGCCCTTCCCAAGAAGCGGAAGCCAGGGACGTTAGCCAGGACATACCTAGTACATTGATTTCTATATTTTGATACTCTTATAGTGACGACTCATCTTTTCGCGACAGTGTTCTACGGTGAAGTGCCAGTTCACCGTCGTTCCAGCGGTGTTTCTCTGGTCAATCCAGCTCGTCACTTCATCCTTCA
>NZ_JANYGJ010000165.1 GCF_025362455.1 Deinococcus sp.
CTTTTTATGACCGAGCAGAGCGAGTAGTTTTGACTGAGCAGGACGCAGAATGGAGGCGCGGGGAGGCTGTTTTCCCCGTGGCGTAATTCGGAGTACTGCTCTGAGCGCGACCTTCCGGCCCTGAAAGCGGCGATCCAGTCACAGTTGAAGACAGAGTTCAGGGCCGCAGATGGTCTAAAATTTTGTCTTGACATCAAACGATGATGAGAGTACAGTTCGCCTGTACCCTCATACATACAGTTCACACGTACCGTTCACCATCAGCTATTTACCGTCTGTGCTGCTGTTGGGCCTCGCCCGTGTGCGGTGGGCCTGTGTGCGGTGGTTGTGGCTGGCGTTCGGGGGCGTCGCGGTCTGTGCGTCCACCGCCTGAACCCCATCGCCCGAACCCCATTGCATGAACCGCCGCCCATGACCACCGATTGTAGCCCTACAGGCTGCAACCGGCGTTGAGCCCAGGGCTGCACCATCTTCGATGCGGCGTCGGCGCTGCTGTGGAGGACCACCTTGATACCACCCGTATTGATACAGCCTGTTGCCATACAACCCCGTGCGACCCGGCCCAACACAACCCGCCTGCCCGCCCGCGCCTGGCGCCTGAGCGTGCTGGGCCTGAGCGCCGCGCTGAACCTGGTCGCCTGCTCGCCCGGTTCCGGCGATTCCGGCGCGCCCGCTGCCGGGGTGCAGCCCCAGGCGCTGTCCACCGCGCCGCTGCCCCTCAACACCTACCGCTCGCTTCAGGTGACCACGCCCGGCCTCACCAACCGCTCCCTGCGCCAGACGGCGGGCCTGGCCTTCACCGAGATCGTCGGCGGGGCCAGTGCCCAGGGTCTGCGCCAGGACGCGACGTTCCGGATCGTGCGCGGCCTGGGTGACGCGGGCTGCTATTCCTTCGAGTCGCAGAATCTGCGCGGCCAGTACCTGCGCCATCAGGGCTCACGGGTCAAACTCTCGGCCAGCGACGGCTCGGCGGTCTACGCCGCCGACGCGACCTGGTGCTCGCGGCCTGGGCTGTCGGGCAGCGGGGTCAGCCTGGAGTCGCTGAATTTTCCGGGCCGGTATTTGCGGCACATCAATTCCGAAGTCTGGCTGGCGCAGAGTGGCGGTCCGCTGCCCAGCGACAACGCCGCCAGCTTCAATCAGGACGTGAGCTGGAACCTGGTCACCGCCTGGAACCGCAGCGGCGTGGCCCTGCCGCTCGCCCTTCAGTCCTGGCAGGTCACCAACGCCGGGCTGACCGACCGTTACCTGCGCCACCAGGCCAGCCTCGGCTACACCTCCCCGGTCAGCGCCGCCTCCGACGCCACGACCCGCGCCGACGCCACCTGGCGGATCGTGCCCGGCCTGGCCGACGCGGGCTGCTACTCCTTCGAGGCCTCCAATTTCGCGGGCTCGTACCTGCGCCACAGTAACTTCCGGCTGCGAATCGACCCCAACGACAACGGCGCCCAGTTCAGGGCCGACGCGACCTTCTGCACCCAGCCGGGCCTGAGCGGCGCGGGCGTGAGCCTGGAGTCGTACAACCTCTCCGGACAGTTCATCCGGCACGTGGGCGGCGAGTTGTGGCTGGCCTCCGGCGCGGGTGCGCGGCCCTCGGACGGGGCGGCCAGCTTCGTGCCCGATGTGAGCTGGGGCCTGGCAGTGCCCTGGTCCACTGGAGTCGTCAGCTCGCCAACACCGCCGTCACCAACACCGCCCCCGCCGTCCCCAACACCGCCCCCCGTGCCGGGCAAACTGACTTTCACGGTGCAAAACGAGACGGGCGGCGCCTATCCCGACGCCCAGGTGTACTGGGCCATCTACGGCTATAACCCCACCACCAAGCAACTCTCGCACGTGGACGCGGGCGGCAATCTGGTCGCCGCCGCGCCGGGCGACAACGACGCGCCGGGTCACGTCAGCAAAAACGGGATCAACTACGCCAACTACGCCACTCCGCTCAGTGCGGCCCGCAGCCTGCTGCTGCCCAAGATGTACGGCGCCCGCATCTTCCTGAGCGTGGGCTCACCGATGTTCATCAAGGTGCTGGGCATACCGGGCGGCGTGGGCTTCGCTGGCCCGGATGTCAACAACCCGGCTGACCCCAACACCGACGTGATCTTCGATTTCGTGGAATTCACCTACAACGACATCGGCTTTTTCGGCAACAACACCCGTGTGGATCAGTTCGGCTTCCCGGTGCGGACCCGCCTGGTCGGCGCGAACTACGACAGCACCCTGGGCGATAACGTCTCGCGGGCACAGATTTTCAGCGATTTTCGCAACATCGCCGCCACCGAATTCCGCAGCCTGGTGCAGCCCAACCGCATCCTGGCGCCGGTCAAGGGTTCCTTCGGGGCCGGGCGACCCAACGGCAACTACATGGACAGCTACATCAATCAGGTCTGGGATTACTACCGCAGCCGCGACCTGGTGTTCACCGCCGAGGCGGGCACCTTCCGGGGCCGCGTGACCGGCAACGACTTCATCTTCTCCAGGGACGGCGGGCCGAGCGGGCTCTACATTCGCGGCAAGCCCACCACCCAGAATGTGCTGGAGGCCTCCGGCCCGGTGGCGAGCGGCAGTTCCGACGAGCTGGTGGTCCAGGCCCAGATCGCCGCCGCGCTCAACCGCCACCTGCTGATTGACGTCGATCCCAGCCAGTGGGCCAACCAGAGCGCTTTTTATCCGGCGGCCCCCGCCAACTTCTACGCCAAGTTCTGGCACGACCACAGCATCAATAACCTGGCCTACGGCTTCGCCTACGACGACGTGCGCGCCTTCAGCTCCTCGCAGTTCAGTACCACCCCCAGCCAGTTCGTCGTCAGCGTCGGCTGGTAAATTCGGGACAGCGCCAAGTAGGATGGGCCGCAGACATGACGTCTGCGGCCTCGCCTTATTTCTCCGGCCCGACGTTGCTGCGCCTCTTCTTTGTCTTCTGTTCAGGCGGCGGCTTCTGTTCAGGTGGCGGTTTCTGTTCAGGCGGGGTTGGGGCGCCCCAGGCTTCGAGTTGCCCGGCGCTGACACCGAGTGCCAGCAGCGCGGCGCTGTCGTGCGGGGTCAGTTCGGCGTGGGGGAGCAGATCGGGGCGGCGCTCCAGCGTTCGCGCCAGCGCCTGATCGCGGCGCCATCTCCCGGTTGCCGCGTGGTTGCCGCCCATCAGCACGGCGGGCACGTCTTGAGCCTGCCAGGTGGCGGGCCGGGTGTATTCCGGGTAATCGAGCAGGCCGCTGGAAAAGCTGTCTTGACGGTGGCTCTCCTCGTCGCCGATGACGCCGGGCACCAGGCGCCCCACCGCTTCCAGCACGCAGGCGGCGGCGGCCTCCCCGCCCATCATCACGAAGTCGCCGATGCTCAGCTCGCGGGTGACCAGCGACTCGGTGCGGGCGTCGAAGCCCTCGTAGCGGCCACACAGCAGCGCGATGTGCCGCTTGCCCGCCAGCGCCTCGGCGGTGGCCTGATCGAAACGCGGCCCGGCAGGGGAGAGCAGGATAACCTCGTCCGGACGCTCCGGCAGTGAGGCGAGTGCCCGCTGTGCGACGTCCACCCGGATCACCATGCCCGCGCCGCCGCCGTAGGGAGGCGCGTCGACTTTGTTGTGCTTGTTGCCCGCGAACTCGCGCAGGTCGATCAGGTGGTAGGCGAGCAACCCACGTTCCCGCGCCTTGCCCAGCAGCGCTTCCCCGGTAAAGGGCCGCAGCAGTTCGGGAAAGAGCGTCAGCACGCTGAAGGTCAGGCGCGGAGAATCAGGCGTCATCGGTGTTCAGAATCTGTGTTCAGCTCTGGGGGGTTCAGACCGTGGGGGTTCAGATCCGGGGGGTTCAGATCGCTGGCGGCATTGTCGGCCTGGCCGCCCAGCAACCCCTCCGGGGCGTCTTCGGTCAGGATGATGGCCGCGCCACGCCGCACCTGCACATACGGCGCCTGAAGCGGCAACATCCCCTGCTCGCCCTGAGCGGTCTGCACCACCAGCAGATCCTGAAAGCCGCCGTCGAGCACGTCTTGCACCTCGCCCAGCAGTTGACCCGCCGCGTCACGGACGCTCAGGCCGCGCAGCTCATGGTAGTAGTATTCGCCGTCTGGCAGGCCAGGCAACTCGGCGTCGTGGGCGTAGACGGCCCTGCCGCGCAGCGCCTCGGCGGCGGCCCGGTCGGCAATGCCGCCCAGCGTCAGGGCCGGGCCGGGGCCGTGCAGCTCGAACTTGACTACCCGCGTCCAGCCCAGATGCTCGATATACAGCCGCTTGAGTTTCCGGAGCTGGTCCACCGATCCGAGCACGTACAGTTTGACGGCCCCGGCCACCCCGTGCGGCCCCAGCAGGTGCCCGACGCGGGTGGTGTTCTCCGGGGCGCTCCCGGCTGAAGGTGCGCTCAACGTTCCCGGCGCGGCGCGTCGAGGTCCACGCCCAGCTTCTCGCGGGGATCGGCGGTGCGGACCAGCGTGCGAATCGCGCTGATGACCCGGCCCTGGCGCCCGATCACGCGGCCCTCCTCGCCGGGCGCCACCCGCAGCAAGATGGTGGGGCCGCGCAGCGTGGCACGCACGGCGGCAGGCTGATCGACGACGTTCTGCGCCAGAAACAGCGCCATTTTTACGGGATCACTCATATGGGTATTGTATCCGGCCCGTCTTGCGCGGACATGACACAGGGCACCAATAAAAGCAGGGCACCGATAAAAGCACGGCACCAATAAAAAACCGCCCCCCGCAGGAGACGGCCTTCATGGTGGTGCTCAGTTCAGAACTTGACGCCCTGCGACTTGAGCAGACGGCGGGCGGTCTGGGTCGCCTGGGCGCCCTGGGCAATCCACACCTGCGAGCGCTCGACGTTGACCTTGAGGTAATTTTCGGTGGTCTTGCGGGGGTCGTAGTGACCCAGGTTCTCGATGTAGCCACCGTCGCGGGGACGGCGGGCGTCGGCGACCACGATGCGGTAGTGAGGGTTATGGGCCGAACCGAAGCGGGACAGGCGAATCTTGACCATGTGGGTGTTGTTCCTTGAAGGACTTGAGGGTAGAGCTTCCGCTTTCCTTAGCGGGCCACGCTCGTGGCGTCGTTTACGCCCGTCAGCAGCCAGCCGGAGCGCACCGCAGGAGTGTAGCAGGAATGGGGTGGGGAGGCAAGGTGGATTGCGCTTCGCGCAGCTTGTGGCGCGTGGGAAGGGATGGGCGCGGGATGCGCGGCGCGGGGAAGGGATGGAAGGGCATGAGCGGCGCTCACTGACCCTGTGCAAGCACTCGTCGTGAACGGAGCGGTCAGCGGGCAGGCGTCCCCAGGGGGAGGAGTGGCGTGCCCAGGCGCGTTCTTGTCCAGAACGGCACCTATCGGGCCTGGCCGCTGGGGGAGCCGACGCATTGGCAACGAGCCGAAGCCCAAAAACGCAACCCAATCGCCACAAGCCCATCTAGCCGCCTGTTTTCCCCACAGCCCACAAGCCTCAGAACGAAGGCACGATAGGCGTTCGGGTGCCGTTACCAGCGATGCGGTAGACCTGAAAAGCCATGCGCCCCGCCCCGAACACAGGCGAGCCGCCGATGCTTCCCAGACTCTGGCTCTGAGTGACCCGTGCGCCGGGTGACACGTTGGGAGCGTCCAGACCCAGGTAAGCGGTAATCAGGGTGGCGCTGTGTTCGATCAGCACCACCCAGCCCAGCGAGGCGTAGTTGGTCACCGCCAGCACGTTGCCGCCCGCCGAGGCCACCGCCTGCGAGCCCTCCGGCCCGCTGATGATGGTCCACGGCACCGAGGCGCTGTAGGGCGTGACCACCGCGCCACCGGGCAGCGGAAAACCCAGCGGGCCGCTCATCTCCGGCAGCGGCGCGAGGTCCACGCTGGACCGGGCCTGCTGGGCTTCCAGAACGCTGGCCCGACTCCTGAGCGTACCCTGCTCGCTTTCCACAGCGGCAGTGCGTTGCTGGTCGGCACGTTGCTGGTTGGCACGTTGCTGGTCGGCACGCTGCTGGTCATTCCGGGCACGCACGCGCAGGGCTTCGAGCCGCTGGGCTTCGCGCAGGGCGGCCAGGCGGGCGGCTTCCTGGCGGGCACGCTCCTGGGCCTCACGGATTTTGCGCAACTCCTCGGCGCGGCGTGCCCGCTCGGCCTCTATTCGTGCTCGCCGCTCGGCCTCGATGCGGCTGCGCTCCGAGACGACGGCGCCCAGCAGGGTATCGATGCTCTGCACCGTCAGTGCCTGCTGGGCCTGGGTGCGCAGCGAGAGGGCCTGCTGCCCGGCCTTGTTCTGCTCCAGGCGGGCCACCAGCGATTGCTGCTGCCCTCTGGCGTCCACCAGGTCGGCGAGCTGGGCGAGTTGCTGGGCACGCAGCGCCTGTAAGGCCGTCGTCTGCTGGACCTGGCTGCTCTGCTGGGCCTTGAGGTCGGCCTGCTGGGCGCGCAGGCTGTCGATGACCTCCACGTTGTGCTGGCCGCTCATGTTGGCGTAGCGCCCCCGGATCACCAGGTCCGATAAGCTGGTGGCCTGGTTCAGCAGACTCAGGTACTGCCTGCTGCGCTGCCGGTACAGCGCACTCAGGAGCTGCCGCACGTCGCCCTGGAGCCGCGTCACCTGGCCCCGCGTGACCTGCACCTGCGCCTCGGTCTGCCGGAGCTGAGCCACGGCGGCCTCAATGCGGGTCTCCAGTTGCCGTTTGCGCGTCTGAAGCGCGGCGATGCGCCCGGCCAGCGCGTCGATCTGGTTCAGCACGTCCTTTTGTTGCTTGCCGAGCGCCGCTACATTGGTGCGGAGCTGTTCGAGCTTGGTCTTCTGCTCGGCGCTGAGCTGTTTTTGTGAGCTGAGCTGCTGCTGAAGCTGCTGCAATTTCTGGCTGGTCGACGACAGGCCCAGGTTGTACGGATCGCGCACCGGAGTCAGGGATTTGGTCGGCGCGGCGCTGGGCTGTGTTGAACTGGGCTGTGTTGAACTGGACTGTGTTGAACTGGGCTGGGCTAAACTGGGCTGCATTGAATTGTTTTGTGCTGGCGCATGTTGAAGCAGGGCCAGTGTCAACACGGCTCCCAGCGTCCAGCCCGCCCTCGCCTTCATTCCAGCTCCCGCAGGTAGCGGCGGGTGGCGACCAGGCTGCCGACCAGGCCCACCAGAACGCCCAGCAGCAGCAGCCCCAGCAGGATCGGTGAGACGGTGGGCGCGTCGGTGATGATCGGCAGCACCGGCACCAGCTCCTGCACCCGGCGCGAGAGTTGCAGGTAGCTCGGCGCCAGCACCCCGGAGGCGATCAGCCCGGCCAGTAGGCCCAGCAGCACGCCCTCGATCAGATGCGGCGCCCGGATAAATCCCCGCGTGGCGCCCAGCAGCCGCATCACGCCGATCTCGTTGCGCCGGGCATAGATCGCCACCCGCACCGCGCTGAGAATGTTGAACAGCGTGCCGATCAGCAGCAGGCCCACCAGGGTGTATCCGGCGCCGCGCACGGCACTCAGAGTTTTCACCGTCTGGTCCACATATCCGGCGCCGTATTCCACGTCGGTCACGCCGGGCAGCGCCCTGACGAACTCGGCCACCGCCTTGGAGTCGCTGACCTGCGCCACCCGCAGCCGCAGCGTGTCGGGAAAGGGGTTGCCCGCCAGCGTCGCCGCCTCCTGGGCATACGGATAGTCGCGGTTCATCTCGCTGAGCACCTGCGCCCTGCCGATCAGCTTGACGTCCGTGACCTGCGGCTGGTTGCGGACCTGCCGGGCCAGGCTCGCCCCGTCGGCGCCGTCGCCCAGGAAGGCGGCGATTTCCACCTGCGATTCGAGCTGCGCTAAGGTCCGGTCCACGTTGAGCGTCAGCAGCACCACAAAACCCAGAATCAGCAGCGTCAGCGTCATGGTGATGAGTGTGGAGAAGGTGGCGGTGAAGTTGCCGCGCATCTGGAGCAGGGCCTCGCGGAAGTGGAAGTTCATGGGGCCGCCCTGTGGGGGCGGGGCTTGTGGCTCGTGGCTTGTGGCTGGTGGGGAAAGCGGGAGTGGGAAGTGGGAAGTGGGAAGTGGGAAGTGGGCTGTTGACCCCTCTCCTGCGGAGCTGTACCAGTCGCCCCTTGTGGGAGAGGGAGTCGTAGACCTGCCCAGCAGAGGGAGCCGCGAAGCGGCGGAAGGGTGAGGGGGCCACCGGGCAGCGTCCCCGCCGAAGACACCGCACGTTTCTTGGTCTCGTACGACGCGCCGGGTGGGTTTTTCTGCATCCTAGATTTGGTGGCGTTCCGATGAGGCGCCGGGCGGGTTTTTCCGCATCCCGCATTTGGTGGCCACAGGGTCGGGGGGAGGGCAGGCGTGCCCAGGCGCGTCCGTTCTGCCCGATAAGGCCCCTCTCCCTTCATGCCGTCATTAACGTAGGCACAGTTGCTCACAGAGCATACCCCCCATAAGGATCATCCCTCACCAGCTTCCCCTTCCTCAGCGTCAGCGTTCGGTGCCGGAAAGTCTCGACCAGATCGCGGGCGTGGGTGGCCACCAGCACCGTCGTGCCGCGCAGATTCACGTTTTGCAGCACCTTGAGCACCTCGCGGCTGTTGTCGGGGTCGAGGTTGCCGGTGGGCTCGTCGGCCAGCAGCAGCGGTGGATCACCCACGATGGCGCGGGCGATGGCGACGCGCTGCTGCTCGCCCTGTGAGAGTTGCAGCGGCAGGGCATTTTTTTTGTGCTCCAGGCCCACCGTGCGCAGTGCGCCGCCGACCCGCGAGGCCCATTCGCGCTGGGGCACGCCGGTCACGCGCAGGGCGAAGGCCACGTTGTCGAAGGCGTTCAGGTGGGGCAGCAGCAAGTTGTCCTGAAAGACCATACCGATGCGCCGCCGCAGCGTGGCGGTGCGCTTTCCCCGGTAGCGGCCCAGGGCTTCTCCGGCGATCAGCACCTCGCCGCGAGTGGGCAGATGGCGCTTGATAATCAGGTTCATGAAACTGCTTTTGCCCGCGCCGCTCTGGCCGACCAGGTAGACGAACTCGCCCTTGCCGATAAACAGTTGCACGTCGTCGAGCGCCAGGGTGCGCGTGACGGGGTACTCCAGGCTGACACCGCGAAATTCGATCATCGCGGCTTGGGTTTGCCTGGAGAGCGCACGGCAAGCCGGATTGACGGGACCGAAACGTATCTGAGAACATCATTCATGACCGCGCCCAGCATAGCTTAAGCGCGGGTGACAAAGACTCCGACTTGAATCCCGCGCTTTTTGCGGGTTCAATCCGACCAACGGGAGAAGGAGAAAGTACGGGTTTTGCGGCATGGACGCGCAGGCGGTGCGTTTCCGACTGTGCGGGAATGGAGCGAAATCCATATGAACAGGGCCGCAGAGCCGCGCATGAGTGTTCCCGGCACGCTCCGGGTATTGGGCTACAGTTTTCCAGCCTCCAGGCTGCGCCGTGTCGGCGCAATGTCACCTCGGCCTTACCGTCTCTTCACCTGGCGCCGCTATCCTGCGTGGGTGATCAGGAACCGGATTCTGCTTGTCTCAGGCGCCATTGCCGCCACCGCTGCCGTCGGCTACGCCCAGTTCGAGAGCTACTCGACCACCGACCTCACCAAAACGGCCAACGGCAAGTCGCTGGTGCAGCTTTTCGGTGCCCTGCACCAGATCTACCTGCGCCCGCTCGACGACAACAAACTGCTCGACGGCGCCATCAAAGGCATGATCGCCTCGCTCAACGACGAATTCACCTACTACGTCGACGCCGAGGCCAACAAAACCGACCAGGAAGCGCTGGCCGGTGAATTCTTCGGCATCGGCGTTCAACTGATCGCCGCCAGCCCGGACGGCAAGGGCGTCAAGGTCGATTCGGTCTTCAAGCAGGGCACCGCCATCAAGGGCGGCGTGCAGACCGGCGACGTGTTCCTCAAGATCGGCGACAAGGACGTCAGCACCTCCAACAGCAACGATGTGGTCAAGCTGGTGCGCGGTACCAAGGGCAGTAAGGTCACCATCACCTTCGGGCGCGGCGACTCGGCCTACACCGTGACGCTGGAGAGAGCGCCGGTCGTCATCGTCAGCGTCGAGCAGACCATGTTGCCGAACGACGTCGGCTACATCGCCCTGAGCACCTTCTACAACGAGAAGGTCAACGACCAGTTCGCCGCCGCCGTGCAGGGCATGGAGAAAAAGGGCGTCAAGAAGCTGGTGCTCGATCTGCGCGACAACGGCGGCGGCCTGCTGACCTCCGGCGTGTTCGTGGCCGACCAGTTCCTGCAAAAAGGCCCCATCGTCTCGCTGCGCGACAACAAGGGCAAAACCCAGGTCTACGGCGAGGCCAAGCCCCAGCCCGGCGACTACACCGGCCAACTGGTGGTGCTGATGAATAAAAACAGCGCCTCGGCCAGCGAGATCGTGGCGGGCGCCCTGCAAGACACCAAGCGGGCCACCATCGTCGGGGAGACCAGCTTCGGCAAGGGTGTGGCCCAGACCCCTATTCAGCTCGTCAACGGCGCCCAGGTGCGGATCGTGGCCAACGAGTGGCTGACTCCGCTGGGCCGCCAGATTCAGAAAAAAGGCATCACCCCCGATGTCAAGGTCGCCGACACCCGCAACCAGGTGCCCCTGAACCTGTCTGGCAGCGGCGTCAAGGCCGGAACCAAGTTGAGCGTCACCATCGACGGCAAGCCGGTGAACCTGGTGGCCGACAAGGACGGCAAATTCAATTACATCGCACCCTCGACCAGGGCGCCCCGCACCGTGGATCAGGGTGTGGCCGTGGTGGACGTGGCCACCGACGCCGAGCTGAAGAGTGCGCTGGGACAGTTCAAGTAAGCCAAGTCAAGTAAGCCAAGTCAAGTAAGCTGAAGCCAGAATCTCAGCTCCGAATGCGCCGCCTGGGAAACCGGGCGGCGCATTGATGTATCTGGTCCGCGTGTCTGGCGGCGGCACGTCTACCCTGCGGCACTGCCGCTCCCCGGCGCCAAATCACGTACACTGGACAACGAATGAGCGCCGTGATTCACCTTCAAGCTCTGGGCCTGACCGAATACGAGGCCCGCGCCTACACCGCTCTGCTGGCTCTGGGCCAGGCCGTGCCCGCCCGCGTGGCCCGTCAGGCAGGCATTCCGCGACCCAAAATCTACGAGACCCTGGAGCGCCTCGAAGGCCGGGGCCTGGCGGCCCGTGTGGGTCAGAACCCGCTCGAATACGCGCCGCTCTCGGCCCGCGAGTACCTGGCCCGCGCCCGCCGCTCCTTCGACGACCGCCTGGGCGCCCTGGACCGCGACCTCTCACGCCTGGCCCCCGATCCGGCCCCGGAAGCGGTCTACCACCTCTACGGCGACGCGGCCATCACCGCCATGTGCGAGGACCTGACCCTCAACGCCCGTCAGGACGTGGTGATGGCGGGCGGCGCCGAGCTGCTGGGCCGTCTGGAGAGCCTGACCCCCAGGGGCGTGAAGATCAGCAAAGCCTCGCTCGACGGGCTGCCCAGCGTGGCCGCCGCCGGACAGAGCGCCTTTCTGCTGGCCCGCGACGGGGAGGCCGCCGTGATCGCCCACTTCATTCAGGAAGGCGCCCAGGGCGAGGCCCACGGCGTGCATACCCACAACCCGGTGATCGTGCATCTGATTCAGGGCTACGTTCATCTGGCGGCGGAGAGGGTTGGGGTGGCTGCTGCGGCTCAATCTGAAGACTGAGGGCGGGAAGTTGGAGTAGGCGGGGACGTTGCTTTTTTGGGCTTTAGCGCTGGGCGAATGCGAATGCACCCCCCCCCAGCGGGCAGGCCCCATACGGGTGCCGCTCTGCCCAAGCGGTCAGGCCCCATACGGGTGCCGCTCTGAACAAGAAGACGCCCCCGCCCCGATGGGGCGTAACTGGCCATAGGTTCGGGGACGGCGTCTTGAGCAGAACGGACGCCCTTGAGGACGCCTGCCCGCCCCTCACCTTTCTTGATTAGCTGATGTGTCAATAGAACCTTGGAGGGAGTTGGTCGCTCCGCTCAGGATGGTACTTCCCATCCGTCCCAGACGCTCTTTGCTTCACCGCGTTCTCCACATCGTGGCCGCTGTCGTAGGGCGCCCGTGCTCCGCATACGCCCATAATTGGCTTCGCTGGAATATTCTGATTGACTTTAGCCAGAAAGAGCGAATGGGCGCCTGTCGTTGACCCCTCGCCCCCTGTGGGAGAGGGGCGCTGCGCAGCAGCGGGGTGAGGGCAAGTGAGCGCCAGCTCATGCCCTCCATCTGTTCCCATAACCTACAACCCACTTCCCACTCCTGCCCTTCCCACAAGCCACAAGCCACAAGCCACGAGCCACACGCCCGCCGCAGGCGCCTCACTCCACCTCAAACCCCGCATCCCTGAGCCGCTGACGGGCGCCGTGTGCGCCCGGCCCGACCAAACGGACCACGAAGCCGCGCTCGCCGTGGCTGGCGCCGCTGGTGGCCACCGAGATGATGTTGCTGGGCAGGGCGGCGCTGATGGCGCGGCTCAGGCTGCCGGGCACGTCGGGCATGCTCAGGTTCAGCCGCACGCCGCCCTCGTCCTGGCCGAGAATGTGGGTAAAGGCTTCCAGCACGTCGCCCACCGTGATGATGCCGCTGAGCTCACCGCCCTCGCCCAGCACGGCCAGGCCGCCGACATCGTGGGCACGCATCCGGCGGGCGGCGTCTTCCATGTACTCGTCCTCACGGGCGGTAATGACCTCGGTGGCCATCATCTCGCCCACCGTCAGCTTGCTGAGCAGGTAATTGACTTCCCAGATGCTCAGCGTGGTGGCCTTGTTCGGTACGGCGTCTTTCAGGTCGCGGCGGGTGGTGATGCCCACCAGCACGTCGCCTCGCATCACCGGTAGGCGGCGAAACCCGCGTTCTTTGAGGAGGTTCAGGGCGTCCATCACCGGGGTCTCAGGTGAGACGGTGACGGGGGCGGGGGTCATCCAGTCGCGCACCAGCATAGCCGCAGTGTAGCGCCCAGCGCCGTGACGGCAACCTGACGCAGCCGTTCACGATGCTCAAAAACCGCCATGCTAGCGTGCTGACCATGAAGATGAGTCTCAAGTTCGGTTTCCTCGCCCCGGCCCTGGTGGTCGGCGGTTTCGCCCTCGGTACCTTAGCGCCCCACGCCCAGACTGCCCCCCAGAAGATCGCCTTCGTCAACGTGGCCCTGGTGCTCAAGGCCCACCCCGACAACGCCGCCGTGGTGGCCCTCCAGGCCAAGGCTGACGCCGAGATCAAGGTGCTCGACGACCAGATCAAGCCGCTTCAGGCCCAGGGCGCCAAGATCAGCGCCGCCGACAAGGATAAGCTCGCTCAGCTCATCGCCACCGCCCAGGCCAAGGCCAAGGAGTACGACGCCCAGATTCAGGCCAAGGTCACGCCGCTGACCGCCCAGGTCGATACCGCCGTGGCCGCCGCCGCCAAGGCCAACGGGGTCGCCGTGGTCATGGACGCCGCCACCGCCAACGGCCTGGTGGTCTATGCCGACGCCAGCACCGACCTGACCAAAGCCGTGCAGGACGCGGTAGCCAAAAAGTAATAGCCAAGAAGTAATAGCCAAGAAGTGATAGCCAAGAAGTGATACGGCTCAAGTGAGCGCGTCTCGCTGAGTCCCGCCGGGCGGCTTCGGAAGCGGTTTCGGGGCCGCTGTTTCATTCAACGATCCATTCATTCAACGATCCAACGGGCGTCGTGTTTTGGAGTCACTGTGCAACCACAAAAAAGGCAACCACAAAAAATAAATTCGCTGGTGTTCACCGCCCTGCTGGCCGTTCCGCTGCTGGCGCTGGCTGCCCCCGTCAAGGTAGACATCAAGGGCGGCAAGCTCGGTCTGGTGGACGTGCAGACGGTGATCGGCAGCCTGAGCGGCAGCGCGGGTTTCGTTGCCATCAACAAAAAAGCCGAGGCTGATCTGGGCGCCCGTGCCAAGGCGCTTCAGCCCCTTCAGGCCAGGGCGGGCAGTTTGAATGCCAGCCTGGCGGACCGTCAGGCGTTCGCCAAGGCCCAGGCCGACTTCCAGGCGCTGTCCAAGAGCTACGGCGCCGAGCAGCAAAAAGCCTTCGCGCCGCTGGCTGGCCGGGTCAACGCGGCTGTGGCGAGCGCCGCCAAGGCCAACGGTTACACCCTGGTGCTCGACAAGCGCAAGGCCGCCGCCGGTCTGGTGATCTACGCCAACGCCCAGAGCACCGATCTGACGGCGGCGGTGCAGAAGGTGCTGAAGAAGTAGAGTTGGGGTATGAGCCATGAGCCGTGCCCAGGCAGGCCGACCCACTTATCGTCGTGGGTCGGCTTACTGGTCTTGATGACTTCGCTCAGTGCCTGCGCTCCAAAAGTGCAGGGCGAAGTGATGGACACAGGCGCTGTGGCGGGCGTTTCTGTTTACGCAACCTTGAAGTCGTCTGGCCCGCTGCACAACGGCGATAACCCGGTGTCGATCAGTGTCGTGAATGGGACGGCGCGGCGGCTCGACCTCGCCTACTCGAAGTGCGATTCTTTCGGCTACACCATTGTCCAGGGCACATCGGAAGCCGTCTTCACCTCGCCCGGCCCTGATCTGGTCTGCCCGACGGTTCCGGACGATCAGTTTTCCATCGCGCCGGGGTCGCGCCAGCGGATCGGGAGCGCCAGTATTCGCATTCCACAGTTGCCACGCGGGAAATACGTTGTCGCTAGCACATTGAGGGTGGGCACTGAGCGCCAGCCGCTGATGCTCCCGATCAATACCTTCCGGTTTGAAATCCGGTGAAATGACTCTTATCACTGGACTTAGTGAAGGATCTCGTCTTCAAACAGCGAGATCCGTAACGAAGTTCAGGATGACAAACTGAGGAGTATCGGGGCTCATTTCACCCCAGTTGTCTCACACCTGCCCCACTCCGAGCTTCAGCGCACCCCTCTCCTGTAAGTACTCGGCGATCTGTACGGCGTTCAGCGCCGCACCCTTGAGCAATTGATCGCCGCTGACGAACAACTCCAGGCCACCCTCGAAGACCAGGCTGGCGCGGATGCGGCCCACCTCCACGTCGTATTTGCCGCTGGCGGTCAGCGGCATCGGGTAGAGGTTGGCGCTGGGGTCGTCACGGACTTCCACGCCGGGGGCATGGCGCAGTAGCTCGCGGGCGGCTTCGGGCGTGGCGGGGCGCTCCAGTTCCAGCGTAATCGCCTCCGAGTGAGAGCGCAACACCGGCACCCGCACCGCCGTGCAACTGATGACCAGATTCGGGTCGCCAATGATCTTGCGGGTTTCCCAGACGACCTTCATCTCTTCCTTGGTGTAGCCGTTGGGTTGAAAGACGTCGATGTGCGGAATCAGGTTGAACGGAATCGGGTGGGCAAAGGCGCTGGCCTCGGCCACCTTGCCGTGCAGCACCATGTGGGTCTGGGTTTCTAGCTCCTCCATGCCCCTGGCCCCGGCGCCAGACGCTGACTGATAGGTGCTGATGATGGCCCGCTTGATGCCGTAGACGCGGTGAAGCGGTGCCAGCACCAGCACTTCGATCAAGGTCGTGCAGTTCGGGTTAGCGATGATGCCGTGGTGCCGCAGGGCCGCCTCGCCGTTAACTTCAGGACAGACCAATGGCACATCGTCGTCGTAGCGAAACGCGCTGGAATTGTCGATCACCAGGGCGCCGCCCGCTACCCAGGCGGGAGCCAGCGCCTTGCTGACCGAGCCGCCCGCCGAGGCCAGAATCACGTCGGCGGGAATGGCGCCGTCCGGCGTGACCTGCACGGTGATCTCCTGGCCTCTGAAGCTCAGCGTGCTGCCCGCCGAACGGGGCGAGGCGTAGAGTTGCAGCTCGCTGAAGTTCAGGCTGCTTTGTTCCAGTACGCTGAGAAGTTCGTGTCCGACGGCTCCGGTGGCTCCAACGATGGCGAGGCGCATGGTGATTCTCCTTGTGGAAGTGAAGGCAGTGGGGGCGTCAATAAAAAAGCCCGCCGATATGGGGGCGGGCGGCGTCGCAGAGTGCGGGCCGCTACCGAGTGGTGGTAATGAGTTGAGTGGTGAAGGTGCGCGGCATAGCTTCACGGTAACGGGCGCGGCGGGCGCCGTCAACCCGGAGAGTCAGACATCAGCACAGTCAGACAACGCCCCAACCGGCTGGCCCGGAGCGACTCTACCGCCGATCCCCGCCACCCGCGCACGTCCCTCAAGGTTTCCTGCGTGCCCACGACAGCCAGCCGCCTGTGCCGCGTTCCTGGCGGGGTGTGGCCCGCATGGCGAAGTCTTCGACCGTGAGTTCGGGTTCGGGCAGGGCCGCCGCCCTCCACTCGCCCTGTGCCCAGACGGCGCCGCCAAAGCGTCCGGCGCAGTACAGGGCGTGCTCCGACTCGGCGTCGGGGGTGCGGGCACGCGGATCGGCCAGCGCGTCGAGCATCGCCAGCACGCCGTCGTCTTCACATTGCCAGTGTCCGGTGCTGAACTGCGCTTCCTTGCCAAACAGACGAATCGTGACAGCCATACGCTCCCGCAGGCGGCCCGCGCCGCCGTGTTTCAAAGTTGAATGCGGCATCATAGCGCAACCAAACCGGCGCGGCGCGGGGTCGGTTTACGATTGGCGGGGGCAGGGGTGCTCAAGCTGAATTTCGGCTGGAAACGCCGTGTGGGAAGGTAGGGAAGTACTGTGCGGATGCCCGAATCAGGCTCACTCCTTTTTGCTGCCGATGTGGCGCTCGGTGCCCGCCTGAAGGCGCTCTATGTTGGCGCGGTGCTGCCAGACCACCAGCACGCACAGCGCCGCAAACAGCCCGATTTCCCAGAGTGGGCGGCCCAGGACCACCGCAGTCGTCACGGCCACCGCGCCGCCGACCAGGCTGCCCACCGAGACGTAGCGGGTCAGCGTGACGCAGAACACGCCCATGACGAACACGGCGCCGCCCACCAGCGGGTCGATGGCCAGCAGCGTGCCGAAACTGGTGGCCACGCCTTTGCCGCCTTTAAAGCCCAGGAAGGGGCTGTAGTTGTGGCCCAGAATCGCCATGACGCCGCAGAGCGCGGCCCATTCGGGAGCTAGGCCCAGATACCGGCCCAGAATCACCGCTGCCGCGCCTTTGCCCACGTCGAAGAAGGCCACCGCCAGGCCCGGACCCCAGCCCAGGGTGCGCTGCACGTTGGTGGCCCCGGCGTTGCCCGACCCCACGGCGCGGATGTCCACGCCGCGCCCCCTGGCGATCAAGGCGGCTGCCGGAACGGCGCCCAGCAGGTAAGCCCCCAGCAACAGCAGCAAGGTGGTCAGCGGCGTGGTCAGCGGCAAGGCGGGCGACCTGAGAGCGTGGGAAGGGGGTGACGCCCGACGCTTGAAACTTGGGCAGGCAGGAAGCGAGCTTGGCGCGAGAGGACGATCACGGTTCCGATTGTACGCGCCTGGTTGCGCTCAGCCCGGCCTGGCGGCGGCGGCAACCCCAGGGGCAGCGGTGACGGGGGCAGCGGTGATAGGTGCAGCGGTGATAGGGGCAGCAGGTGGGCGAAGCAGACGTTGACACACCTCCAGATTCCCGGTGGAGCGGCGGGCCAGCCACCCGAAAACGCCGTGTAGGGCTACAATAATGAGGCTTTCGTGTGCTCATTTGCGTTGTTCTAGAGCAGTACTCCGAATTACGCCACGGGGAAAACAGCCTCCCCGCGCCTCCATTCTGCGTCCTGCTCAGTCAACACTACTCGCTCCGCTCGGTCATAAAAAGGGTCTTTTTATGACATCTGCTCTAAAGCTGTACCGGGTTTATAATTTATTCAAGCATCACTGTGTAAAACGCTCACCTCGCCCCAGCAGATCGGGTGGGTGGGCTGCCTGCTCATCGCTGTGCCAGGCAGGTCGTCACCGTTGCCACCAAGGAGAACCATGCACAAGACCGTGAAAACCGCCCTGACCCTCGTCTCGCTGGCCCTCATCGGCCAGGCGTCCGCCGCTGGCCTGACGGTCTGGACCCACTACAACGACGCTGAGCTGACCTGGCTCAAGGCCCAGGCCGCCGCCTACACCAAGGCGAGTGGCAACGCCGTGCAGATCGTCAACGTGCCGCTGGACCAGATTCCTGACAAGTTCATCCAGAGTGCGCCTAAAGGCCAGGGGCCTGACGTGGTGGTGTCGCTGCCGCAAGACCGCCTGGGCCAACTGGCCGCTGCGGGCGTCATCGAGCCGATGGACAAGTACGTGACCTCCAAGACCGACCTCGACAAGACCGCCGTGAGCGCCATGACCTTCCAGGGCAAACTGTTCGGGCTGCCGATGTTCGCCGAGGCGGTGGCCGTGGTGTACAACAAAAAGCTGCTGCCGGGCGGCGTGCCCAGCACCTGGGACGGCTTTATCAAGGCCGCACAGGGCGTGCAGGGCGCGGGAGCGGGCAACTTCGGCTTTCTGGTCGATCTGTCCAACGCCTACATGAACTACGGCATTTTCAGCGCCTACGGCGGCTACGTCTTCAAAAATACCGGCGGCACCCTGAACACCAAGGACGTGGGCCTGGCCAACGCCGGTTCGGCCAAGGCGGCGGGCGCCCTCAACGACCTGCGCTACAAGTACAACTTGGTGCCCGAAGGCGTGGACGGCGGCGTGGCCAAGGACGCCTTCGTGAAGGGCAAGCTGGCCATGCTGCTGACCGGTCCCTGGGACATGGGCGACATCAAAAAGTCGGATATCAGCTACGGCATCGCCAATCTGCCTGCCCCGACCGGCGCCACCGGCAAATGGAGCCCCTTCGTGGGCGTGCAGGGCGTGATGCTCAACGCCTACGGCAAGAACAAGGCGGCGGCGGCGGCCTTTGCCAAGTCGCTGGTCAGCAGCGCGGCCCAGACGGCCTTCAACAAAGCCGGTGGCCGCATCCCGGTGAGCCTGTCGGCCCGCGTGGCCCTCAAGGCCGACCCGGTGGTCGCGGGTTTCGGCAATGCCATCCGCGTCGGCACCCCGATGCCCAACGTGCCGCAGATGAGCGCCGTGTGGGGACCGTGGAGCAACGCCGTGGCCCAGAGCGTGCAGAAAGCTGGCCCCGACTACGCCACCATCCTCAGCGGCGCCGTCAAGGAAATCAACAGCAACATCAAGTAATACGGACTCCGATTGAATCGTTTTGTAAAAACGATGAAATCCGACCAACGGGAGTAGGAGCAACTACGGACTCTGCGGTATGGATTAACTTCCGGCGCCTTTTCGGAAGTTAAGGAATTTAGCGGAGTCCGTATGAGCGGGTGCTTGAGCATTTTTCAGTGCCTGAATAAAAGCAGCGCCCCGCCACGATTGGCTGGGGCGCTGCTTTCGTTTAGTAAGAAAGAATTTACGTTGTCATCCTGAGTAGAGCGAAGAATCTCGCAGTTTGACTACAGTACGGGACTGAAGTGGTTGTTGACCCCTCGCCCCTTGCGGGAGAGGGGCGTTGCGAAGCAACGGGGTGAGGGGGCGACCTGATGGCGTCCCCGTCCCAGGTACGACCTTCTCCTTAATCCCGCACAACTCAGCTTCGCGTGTAGCCCGTCGCCCGCCAGCCGCAGCCGTCGCGGGTCAGGGTGACGGTGCCGCCGTAGGTGCCGCTAAAGGGGCTGCCGCTGGCCCGCTCGGTGCCTTTGAAGCTGACGCTGCCACTGACCTTGGCGCTATTGCCGTCGATGCTCACGCCGCCGACCTGGACGGTGTAGCTCAGATTGGAATAGGCCGCCGAGTAGGCGCCCAGCGCGTCGCTGACACCGGAATTGACCGCGCTGCTGGCGGTGCCCCGCGCCGAGGCGACGTCCTGGGCCTGGGTGACTTTGCACTCTTCGGGCGCCGTGCCCGCGTACTTGACGCTCTCCGGCTGGTTCTGAATCGGGTCGGCGATGAGGGTGCCCTTCAGGTTGTCGATACTCAGGCGGTAGTTGACGCCCAGCGCCAGGCGCGGCCCCGGAATGGTGACGCCCAGCGCGGTGCGAATGAACTGCGCCCCGACTTCCAGGTAGCCTTCAGCCGGAAACAGCGGCGTGCCGTAGCGCACCCCGGCGCCGACGTTGGTGGCTAAAGAACCGCTGGGCAAGGTGTCCAGGCCCGCCAGCACGTAGGGCGTGAAGTTGTTGAGTTTAGCCACGTCGAAGCTGACGCCGCCGCCGAACGAGGCGCCCGCAGGCGAGGTGCAGTACGAGACGCTGCCGTATAGCCCCAGCCGGTCCTGGTGAAAGGCGCCGCGCAGCCCCACGATCTGGCAGCCGAGCGAGGCGGAGGTGTTGAGGCCGAGCCGGATGTCGGCGGCGTGGGCGGTACTGGCGGCGGCGGTGAGGGCGGTCATCAGCGCGAGGCCACGGGTCAGGAGTCTGGACATGGACCCCTTTGTACCATCTCCGTTTGGGAGAACAGTGAAGAGTGTGCTCAGCGCCTGAGCTGGCAAGGCGGTTGCTCAAGGCCGGGTCAGCCTGGGGAAGCCAGGTGAGAGCGGAGTAAAGGGCGCGGGGCTGGCTGCCGCATTTCAGAACTGTGCCACCTGAACTGTGCCGACTGAACTGTGCCGACTGGACTGTGCCATCTGGAATGGCGTGACGCGGAACCTCACGTTCGGGAATTGCTGAGCGGTGAGGCCGTACTCTGAAAGGTATGACCTGGCCGTTTATCGTGTTTTTCATCTCGTGGATAGTGTGCCTGCTCGGCACCTTCGTCCCGGTGGTGCCAGCGACGCTGATCCTGTTTCTCGGATCGGTGGCGGCCACCTTTATCGGCGGCTTCGAGGCGGGGCGCGATCTGCCGTTTCTGCTCACGCTGGGCGCCGTTACCCTGCTGATCTCGCTGATCGACAATTTCGCCTCGGCCTGGGGCGCGCGCCGCTTCGGTGGCAGCAAACAGGCGGGCTGGGGCGCCCTGATCGGCGGTCTGGTGGGCATCTTCATTCCCTTCGGGCTGCTGGTCGGGCCGCTGGCAGGCGCCCTGGTCGCCGAGCTGGTCGTGGTGCGCCGTCCCTGGCGTGAGGCGCTGAAATCGGCCTGGGGTACCACACTGGGCGTGCTGGGCGGCGTGGTCGCCAAGTTCACGCTGCACCTGCTGGTCGGCCTGTACGAGCTATGGCGGCTGTGGAACCCGGCGCAGAGCATCCTGTGAGCGAAGTTGATGGCGCTGCACTGACCCTGTACTCCCGCGCTGGCTGCCACCTGTGCGAGGACGCCGAGGCCGCGCTGGACGCCCTGAATCAGCCGTTTACCCGCACCGATATCGGCACCGATCCTGACCTGGAGGCCCGCTACGGCTGGGACGTGCCGGTGCTCCTGCGCGGCGAGGTGGTGCTCGCCAAGGGGGTCATCAACGTCGCTCGGCTGCGGCGGGTGCTGGGCCTGACGGGACCGGGATGAGGCGCTGAGCACGGGGCAGCGCTGCTTCCTCACCGAAGCGGGTTAAAGTAGGCAGCAGTTATGCATCCAGTCTTTTTCACCATTCCGGGCTTTGAACCCTTCGGTAGGCACCTCGGCCCGTTCACGATTGCCTGGTACGGCGTGCTGATGACGCTGGGCATCGCCGCCGGGGTGATGGTCGGCACGCGCCTGGCCCGAAAGCGCGGCCTGAGCGAGCAACTCTTCTCCGACATGATTATGTACGGGCTGATCTTCGGCTTCGTCGGTGCCCGGCTGTTTTTCGTGGTCACCTCCTGGGAGCTGTTCCGGGGCAAGAGCGGGTTGCCGCTGCTCTACGACATCATCAACATTCGCCAGGGCGGCATCAGCATCCACGGCGGGCTGATCTTCGGCGTCGGGGCGCTGGTGTACCTGGCCCGCAAGTACCGGGTCAACTTCTACCAGTACGCCGATCTGTTCGTGCCGGGCGTGGCCTTCGCCATCATCGGCGGGCGGCTGGGCAACATCATGAACGGCTCGGATACGGTGGGGCGCGTCACCAACTGGGCCGTCGGCTACCGCTGGCCGGACTGGGCACGCGGCTTTCACGACGCCATGTGCAACCCCGGCACCGAGCTGAATCTGGCCAAGTACTGCCAGACTGTCGGCGGCCAGCAGGTCATGACCGCCCCGGTGCATTTCACCCAGATGTACGGCGTGATTATTGGCGTCATCCTGTCGTTCGCGGCGTTTTACTGGCTGCGCTCGCCGCGTCCCGGCTGGACCTTCTGGCAGTTCTGGCTGTGGTACAGCGTGCTGCGGGCGGGCTGGGAGGAGACCTTTCGCCTCAATCCGCTCTCGCCGACGCTGTATCTCAGCGAGGGCCTCGACAAAGCGGGCATCGGTCTGCTGACCCTGACGCAGCTTCTGAGTCTGCCGCTGATTCTCATCGCGCCGTTTCTGCTGCTGCGCATCGCCCGGCGCCCGGCGGTGCCGTTCGGCGAGCCGAATCAGGCGGAAGGCACCGCCCAGCCCCACAAGTCCTGAACGCCCGCTGAGGTCTTGCCCGCGCCGCGCCCGGTTTCCCTTGCCCGGCGCGGGCTTCGTGTTGTCAGCGGGCTTCGTGTTGTCAGCGGGCATGGTCGCGGCGGCTGGCGCCTGACCTGGGAAGGCTGCCGGTAATCTGCGGCATCAACTGTTTCGCGTACCAGGCGGCCCAGCCCCCAGACTGGTAGAGCTAAGCTGGTCGGGCTAAGCTGGTCGGGCTAAACTGACCGGGCAGCCAGCGAAAAAAGTAGCTTAAACTGAGGTCGATTCCCATGACCCAACCTCTACAGCCAGTCTCCGCCCAGCCTGCAAACGCGGCGCCGGGCCAGCCAATCGACGTCCAAACCTCCAGCGAACAGACCCCAACTGAACAGACCCCCATAGCTCGACCCGGTACCGTCCAGCGCTCTGCATCCCAGCTCAGCACGGCCCCGCTCGACGTGGTGGTGCTGGCCGCCGGAGCCGGAACCCGCATGCGCTCGACGCTGCCCAAGATGCTGCATCAAGTGTGTGGCCGCGCGATGGTCGCCTGGGCGATCAAATCCGCCCGTGACCTGGGTGCCCGCGACATCGTGGTGGTCACCGGGCACGGCGCCGATCAGGTCGAGGCGGCGCTGGCGGGCGAGGGTGTACGGTTCGCCCGTCAGACCGTTCAGCTCGGCACCGGCCACGCCTTTCTGGTGGGCGCCCAGTTATTGCGCGGCGACGCCGACGTGCTGGTACTCTACGGCGACAGCCCGATGCTGAGCACGGAAACCCTGCGGGCCATGCTGACCGAGCACCGCGAGCGCCGCCAGGCCATGACCGTGCTGACCAGCGTTCTGAGCGACGCCACCGGCTACGGACGCATCGTGCGCGGCGAGGGCGGCGCCGTGGAAAGAATCGTGGAGCAAAAGGCTGCCACCCCGGCGGAGTTGCGCCTGACCGAGTTCAACTCCGGCGTGTACCTGATGGACGCCCGCGCCCCCGAACTGGCGAGGCGCATCACCGATCACAACGCCGCCCACGAGTACTACCTGACCGACCTGCTGGAACTCTACCGGGCGGCGGGCGCCAGGGTGGCCGCCTACACCGTGACCGATCCCAGCGAGGTCATGGGCGCCAACGACCGCCCTCAGCTCGCCGCCCTGGGCAGCCTGATGCAGCGGCGCATCAACGAGCGCCACATGCGCGCCGGGGTCACGCTGCTCGACCCCGCCACCGCCTACATCGAGGACACCGTGTCCATCGAGGCCGACGTGACCATCGAGCCGGGCGTGGTGTTGCGCGGCCAGACCCACCTGAGCAGCGGCGTGAGCGTCGGCGCCTATAGCGTCCTGACCGGCGCCCGGCTGGAGCAGGGTGTGCAGGTATTGCCCCACAGCGTCATCGAGGCCTCGCAGGTCGGGGCGCACAGCGTGGTGGGGCCGTTCGCCCGGCTGCGCGGCGGCGCGGTGCTGGCGCAGGGCGTGCATGTGGGCAACTTCGTGGAAATTAAAAACAGCACGCTGGAACGCGGCGTCAAGGCCGGGCACCTGGCTTACCTGGGCGACGCCAGCATCGGGCAGGAGACCAACATCGGGGCGGGCACCATCACCGCCAATTTCGACGGTCTGAACAAATTCCGCACGGTCATCGGCGCAGGCGTCTTCGTGGGCAGCAATTCGACCCTGGTCGCGCCCCTGGTGATCGGCGACGCGGCCTTCGTCGCGGGCGGCAGCACCGTCAGCGGGGACGTGCCGGAAGGTGCCCTGGCGGTGGCACGCGGCGCTCAGCGCAACGTCGAAGGCTGGAGCGGGCGCTACTGGCGGCGCCTGAACCAGAACGTCCCAGGCCATCTGGCCGAGAAATTGCCCTGGCTGGCGAACTGGCTTTCCAGACACGGCTGAGCGCGGCACCTCTGCCCGCTTCGTGAAGACCCGAAGCAGGTGGCCTTCGACGCTTCTTTATGTTCGGGGGCGAGACTGGAACCGGATACATCCGCCGGGCTCCCCGGCGCGTATAACTATCTGAAGCGGCGCAGGAGCGTTTCTGCGCTCAAGACCCACTCACCCGCGCCGCATTTGGGCGTTTCAAAGGAGCTTTATGGGACCTATGGAAGTTATTCTGATCGTGCTGGTCGTCGTGTTGCTGTTCGGCGCCAAGAAGATTCCCGAAATCGCCAAGGGCTTGGGCCAGGGCATCAAGGAATTCAAGTCGTCGACCAAGGACAGCACCGATACGACCCTCTCGCCGCGCAAAGACAGCGACGTCTGAAGGCGGGGGCGCGCTCATGATGAAACCCACCGCCGATGGCAGCGCGCCCATCTTCGATCACCTCGAAGAACTGCGCCGCCGCATTCTGTATAGCTTAGTTTTCCTGGTGGTCGGCGCGGGCCTGGCCTGGACGAAGGTGCCTGCCATTATCCTGCTGCTCAAAGAACCGCTGACCCATACCGATCTGTACAAAGCCAACAAGTTGCAACTGGTCGCCACCGCGCTGCCTGAGCAGCTCATCCTGAGCTTCACCATCGCGCTGTGGGCGGGTCTGGCTATCGCGCTGCCGTTCGTGCTGCACCAGCTCTGGCTGTTTATCGCGCCGGGCCTGTATCCGCAGGAACGCAAATACGCCGGGCCGTTCGTGATCGGCGCGGGCTTTAGCTTCCTGGCCGGGGCGGCGTTTTGCTACTACATGATCCTGCCGCCGATGGTCAAATTCCTGGTCGACTTTCTGGGCGGCGCGGTGGCGGGCATCTTCTCCATCGGCACCTACATGGGCCAACTGGTGACGCTGCTGGTGGCCTTTGGGCTGTGCTTCGAGATTCCCATCGTGGCGGTGCTGCTGACCCGCATCGGCATCGTCAACCATGTGATGCTGGGCAAGCTGCGCAGGTACGCCTTCATCGTCTGCCTGATCCTGGCCGCCGTGATTACCCCGACGCCCGATCCGGTCAATATGAGTATCGCCGCCGCGCCGCTGTACCTGCTGTACGAACTCGGTGTGGTGCTCTCGCGCTTCTTCCGGGTTCGCCCTGAAGCGGCGCTGGAGTCCGGCTCGCCCGTCTGAGCGGCGCCGTGAAAGTGGCCTGAGTGTCCCCGGTACACCTTTCAATTGACTAGTGCGCCCCGCCACAGAGCCGGGCGCACTTTTTACACTGTGCAGATGGACCATAACGATTTGCCCGTGCCGAGGCCCGGCGACGAGCTGAACACGCCCAGCAGTGTGCCCAGCATCGACAGCCTGCGCGCCCAGATCGACGTCATCAACGACGACCTGATCCGGCTGATCTCGCGCCGCGCCGAACTGGCCGCCGAGATCGGTCATATCAAGACCTTGGAGGGCCGCCCACGCCACTACGACCCGGCCCGCGAGGACAAGCAGCTCAAATACATCGAGGAGGTCAACCCCGGCCCCTTCACGGCGGCGGCGCTGAAAAGCATCTTCAAGGAGATCTTCCGCGCCAGCCTGGATCTGGAGGAGGCCAACGACAAAAAGCAGCTCCTGGTCAGCCGCAAGATGCAGCGGGCCGACACCGTGCTCGACATCAAGGGCGTGCGCATCGGTGGGGACGCGCCGCCCATCATTATCGCCGGACCGTGCAGCATCGAGAGCGAGGAGCAGATGGAGAGCACCGCCGCCTTTCTGGCCGGACGCGGCGTCAAGATTCTGCGCGGCGGCGCCTACAAACCGCGCACCAGTCCCTACGGCTTTCAGGGCATGGGCATCGACGGCCTGATTCTGGGTTCCGGCGCGGCCCGCGAGCACGGCATGCTGTTCGTCACCGAAGTGATGGACACCCGCGACGTGGAAGTGGTCGCCGAACACGCCGACATCTTGCAGATCGGGGCGCGCAATATGCACAACTTCGCCCTGCTGCGCGAGGTGGGCCGCAGCGGCGTGCCGGTGCTGCTCAAGCGCGGGCTCTCGGCCACCATCGAGGAGTGGCTCTACGCCGCCGAGTACGTGCTGGCCGAGGGCAACCGCCAGGTCATCTTGTGCGAGCGCGGCATCCGCACCTTCGAGAAATGGACCCGCAACACGCTCGATCTGAGCGCCGTCGCCCTGGCCAAGCAGGAAACCCACCTGCCGGTGCTGGTGGACGTGACCCACGCCGCCGGGCGCCGCGACCTGCTGATTCCGCTGGCCCGCGCCGCGCTGGCGGTGGGCGCCGACGGCATTCACGTCGAGGTGCATCCTAACCCGGCCACGGCCCTGAGCGACAACGAGCAGCAGCTCGACTTCGCCGGATACGAGGAATTCGAGGCCGCCATCAAGCCGATGCTGGGGATGATGAGCGCCGCGAGTGCGCAGCCCTAGAGCAAGTGGCATAATAAGTACATGCGAACGATTGTGGGCGCCAGGGGCTACGGTATCGAGCTGAGAGAACGCATCGTCAAAGCCGTCCAGAACGGCGAAAATATCGATAACGTCGCTCGGAAGTTTGAAGTGCATC
>NZ_JANYGJ010000178.1 GCF_025362455.1 Deinococcus sp.
ACGCGATGTGGAGAACGCCGGGAGATAAAGTGCGTTTGGGACGAACGGGATGTACCATGCACAGCGCAGCGTAAGCTCCCTCCAAGGTTCTATTGACACGTTGCCTAATCAAGAGAGGTGAGGGGCGGGCAGGCGTCCTCAAGGGCGTCCGTTCTGCCCAAGACGCCGTCCCCGAACCTATGGCCAGTTGCGCCCCACCGGGGCGGGGGCTGGGGATGCATTGGCACGGTGCTGAAGCCTAAAAAAGCAACCCAGCCGCCTCAGACCCAGCCGCCCCAGATGAGGCGACGCCCACCCCTACGCCCCTGAAGCCTCCGCCCAGGCGCTGGTTTCCTGACCGTAGACTTCGGCGCGGCGGAGCACCGCCTGTGCCCAGCGGGTGTGGGTGGCGGGCTCGCACATGCCGCCGCCCAGCCGAAACACCGCCGGGGCGCCGCTGTGCAAGATGGCCCTGGCCTGCTCCAGATCGTGGGCGCTGACCCGGTAGGCCCGCTCGATAACCTCGATCTGCGCCGGGTGAATGGCGGTTTTGCCGCTCAGGCCGCGCACGACGTCGGCTCTGGTTTCGCGCTCCAGGGTGCTCAGGTCGTCGATCCATTCGTAGACCGGGGCGCTGACGGCCACGCCCCAGGGCACGAAGGCGCCGACCACCCGGTCTATCCAGGTCGCCAGCGGGGTTTCGTAGGCGCTCAGGCCGGGCACGCGGCGCAGGCCCAGCAAACTGAGGATGTCGTTGCCCCCGAAGCGCACGGCGGCCACACGGATACCGCTGCCCAGCAGCAACTCGCGCAGGTTTTCCAGGTCGCTGGACCCGAAGACCTCGCGGGTCTCCACGGTGGCCATGACGCTGAACGGCGAGTGCGGGCCGAGCAGCCGCAGATAATCGAGCGCATTGCGGGCCGTCAGCTTGGGCAACACGAAGCCGTGCAGATTCTGAATGCCGGGCAGCGCCAGCAGGGCTTCCAGGGTGCGCGGGTCGCGGGGGCGCACGAAGCGCAGCGGACCAGCTTCCGGCAGATGCGGCAGCGTTTCACTCAGCCGGGCCAGGGCACTGGGCAGCTCGGCGGCGTGAATGGAGTCCTCGGTGCAGTAGATCAGGCTGCGCAGGTTCGGCAGTTTCTCGCCGCTGCCCAGGGCGAGCAGATCCGTCCGGGTCGCGGGCACGTACAGGCTGGCGCCCAGCTCGAAGGCGTGAAAGGGCCGCGCCGGACGGGGAAGTGCGAAATCGGGCGATGTGGATGTGGGCGGGGTCGGTGGACTCAGAACGGGAGGCTCCTTTGCCGCAGCAAGTCTGGACATCACAAGGGCGGTAGTTGGTGCGTTCGCGCAGGCTAGAGCGCCTTCGTCAGCCGCGCATGAGGAGGCGGCGCATGAGGAGGCGGCGCAGGCCAGAGCGGGTCGGCACACTCAGTTTGGCTGGGCCGTGATGATACCGGTTGCCGAGACAGTCTGGCTGCTGGACAGTCTGGCTGCTGGACAGTCTGCTTACTGGGCCGCGCCGGTGGTGCCCGGCGGCGTCACCTGCTTGCGGGCAGCCTGGGCGGTGGGGGTCAGCCACACCACGCCGCTGCCGGTCAGGCTGTAGATCATGCCCTCGCCGCTGCGGTAAGTGCTCATCCAGCCCCGGTCGAACTTTTCGATGTTGAAGCGCAGGCTGCTGGAAAACAGCAAGATCAGGTCGCCGTCGACGCGCATCTCGTCGTTGCTCAGGGTGTGAATCTCGACTTCCTCGAAGGGCACAGGGCTCTCCAACACGAAAAATCCGGTGCCCTTGAGTTCGGGCGACACCAGGCCGTTGCCGCCGAAGGCGCGGGCGTCGAGCATCATCCGGGGCGACACGTCCATGCTCGACTCACACGAGTAAAAGGCCCCGTCGTCGATGATGTAGTTGTCGCCCTGGGTGTCTTTTTCGCCGATAATCAGGTGCTTGTAGGTCGGCTCGGTCCAGACCACGCCCCGGCCCTCGAAGATGTTGCGGGCCGAGGACTCCCCCGCCGCCCGGCTGGCGATCATCCGCGCCGCGCCGCCCAGCAGGCCGCCCAGCCCACCCAGCCCGCCGCCGCCCTGGTTGCCCTGGTTGGCCAGGCCCGGTGAACTCTGCGAGCCGCTGAGCGACTGCATCCGCACGCTGCCCCGGCTGAACTGAAAGGCGCCGGGTTGCAGCAGCGCGCCGCCCCCGTCGAGCTTGTCTCCAGCACGTTGGGCCGCATACCCATCCGGTCAGCCGCGTAAAAACTCTGGGCCTCGTACAGATCGTGCGGCTGCACCGGGCTCTGGTAGGTGGTGAAGGTGACGCCGCGTCCGGCGGCGGTGTCGAGCTGTTTCAAATTCTCGCGGCGCTTTTCCATGAATCCTCCGCAGGGAGTGGGGGGTGTAAGCCGGTCTGCCGCCTCAAACTCAGGTCAGAGTAGAGCATCCGGGCCGTTACATTTATCTGGCCTTGCCTTGAGAAACGCCGTCAACGGGCCACCGCCAGCGCCCGGTAGGGCAGCGCGGGCACGACATGCACCGGGACGTGCTCGCCTGCCGCCAGTGCCAGCAGGTGCGCCACCTCCGGGTCAGAGGCGTCGCGGACCAGCAGCGCCGAGGGTATACGCCGCAAAAAGACCCGCGTGGCCTCCCCCACCGACGGCTTGATCTTGTGTGGATCATGACCGCTGTAGGGTGCGGCCAGCCGCAGCGCTTCCGGCAGCGGACCGAAACTCAGTCGCGGCGCGAGTGGGCCGGGCCGGGCCGCCAGCGCAGCCGCTTCCAGGGCGTCCAGATACGCGGGCGTTCGGTCCAGATGGGCCAGGTGCGTCCAGGCGAGGGCGGCGTGCGCGGTCTGCCCCGGCACCAGGAAGGTGCGCGAGAGCAGCCCGCTGACGGTGGCGTTCAGCGCGGCGTGCGGCAGCAACTGGTCCTCGCGGGTCGCCGCCAGCTCGGCCACGTTCGCCGGATCACTGAGCACCAGCAGCGGCGTACCCTGGGCCGGGTGCCCGCTCAGGGAGGAGCGCAACGTCGCCCTGACGCTGCCCTTGCCGGTCCAGCCGTCCACGAAGACCAGGCTGGCGACCAGGCGCGAGGCCAGCACGGTGTCCAGCGCCCCCAGGTCCAGCCCCACGCCCCGGATGACGCTGATGGCGTGATGCTCGGTATCGGTTCCTGCGCGGCGCAATAATCGCAGCAGCACGGCGCCCACCGGCAATCCGCCGCGCGGCAGGCTCAGCAGCGTGACGGGCTGCCCGGACGCCGCCAGGTGCGCGGCCAGGCTGGCAAGCTGAATGCCCAGGCGTTCACCGCTGCGGGCCAGCGAGTCCGCATACGCCTGTTCCTGCACGTCGCTGGGCTCGCTCTCACGCTCCAGCAGAAAGCCGTAGCTGGTGCCGGAGGCGATCAGGGCTTCCTTCTCGGCGCGGCCCACCAGGCGGGGCCGGGCGGGTGCCAGGTGCAGCGTCACGTCTTCCGGACGCCAGGTGTGGCCTTCAATCACGGGCATCACTTTGAAGGTCACGCATCAGGTCGCTGTCACGGGGCAGCACGGCGAGGTCGCACAGGCTCAGGAAGCCCAGGTCGGCGCGGGCGTCTCCGGCGCCGAACACCACGGCGCCCGCGCCGATCCGCGCCAGCAGCCAGGCGCAGGCTCCCTGCTTGCCCACGCCCGGCAGCACCAGGCTGGGCGCACCCGGCGCGTCGAGGAAGCGCAGCGAGTGGGTCCGGGCCAGCCCGCGCATGGTCTGGACAGCGGCCTGGGTCGCCTGTACATCGCGCTCGGCGTGCTTGAGACACAGCCCGTAACGCCCCCGCTCACGCTCCAGCACGGACAGCACGTAGCCGTTCTCGGCTGGATGGCGGCGGGAGAGTTCAGCGTCCAGACCGTCCAGCAAAGTCGCGTCCAGTTTCAATTCATCGTCCCAGTCGGCCTCGCGCTGGCCCGCCGGACTGAGGATGGTGGCGCCGTGATCCAGCACCCGCCAGGACGTGAACGGCAGCGTCACCCGGCGCATGGCCGCCTGGCTGCGCCCCGTGACCGGGATGATCTCGGCGTCGCTGAACCGTTCCAGCAGCGCCGTGTGCGCCTCCAGAACGAAGCACAGCGCCTCGCCTGCCGAGTCGTAAGCTGCGACGGGCAGCCCCACCGTCTGGGTGCCCCGTGCGGCCAGTTTGCGGCGGCTGAGCATCACCGTGTCGTCCAGGTCGAGCAGGAGGATGGTGCGGGTCATCCGGAGCCCAGACGAAGACTGGTCAGGTTCGGCCAGTCGCCGGGCAGCACGGGCGCAGTGGGCGTCTCGTGGAGCAGCAGCACCCGGTCATAGCGCTGCGGCTGGGGGTCGTAGAGGTAGTTGGGCGTGCCCTCCCCGTAGGCGTCGGTAAAGTCCAGGCGTGGCCCCAGCGGGCCGCACTTCAGAGCAGGGCTGCGGGTCGTCGCCATGAAGCGCACCTCGGCGCCCTGAGCGGCCAGATGAAACGCGGCGCGGTAGGGCCGGTACATGTATTCACCGCTGCCGAGGACCAGCACGCGCTCGCCGGGCCGGGCGGTCAGTGCGGGCGCCGGGCTGGTCTGGACGGTGCGCCAGCCTCGCGGGTGGTCGCTGAGCGGCGCCGGGGCAAAGCGGGCCTCCACGTCGGGCAGGGTGGCGGTCCAGCCAGGGGTCGGGGTAAATTCCAGTTGGCCCCGCGTCAGGGCGTGAACCCCCACCGGCACACCGGCACTCTCCGCCATCCGCATCGCACCGCTGCCGCCTGAGAAGTCCGCCAGCGTGACGAGGTGCAGCCGCTTCAGCGCGGGCAGATGCGCTCTGAGCCGGGCAGCCAGGCGGGCCAGGGTCAGGCCGGTGGTCACCTCGTCGTCGACGAAGATCAGGTCGGTGACGCCTCTCAGCGCCAGCTCGGCGGGCGGAAGGTACAGCCTGAGCTGCGGCGCGTGCGAATGCGTTTCTTCCAGATCGAGCGATTCGCGGCCCGGCAGGCTGTAGCGGGTGGTGGTGGCCATCAAACCGGGGTGGGGCGTGAGGCCGCTCAGCTCCTCGGCCACGCCCTCGGCGAGCGCGGTGGCGGTCTCGGCCATGCCGACGAGTGCCCAGGGACCGCCCAGCGCGGGGGCGACCAGTCCGGCCAGGGCGTGCTGTGCCCGCTGCATCAACGCCGGATCGGTGGGCAGGTGCTTGCCCAGCACTTTCGAGACGAGCAGAAACGGGCGGCGCGGGTTCTGGCGCATTCCAATGTCGAGCAACTCAGGCAGCGGCCAGTCGCTCAGGCTGGTGGCCGTAATGCTCAGCCTTCCGGCGGGCAAGACGGCCTCCAGCACGGCTTCGGGGAGCCAGGGTTCAGAGGGACGGGTCAAGCGCGGACTCCTGAACCGGACCGTACTCGCCCAGCGTGATGACCTCGCGGGCGTCGGTGACGCGCCTGCCGGGCGTGAAGCTCAGGTCGCCCAGCGGGGCACCGAAATGGGCGTCCACTTCGAGTAGCCCTAGTTTCAGCCCACTCAGCGCCGCGCTGATGGCCAGGCCACCGCTGGCGCGGGCGTTGACTTCCAGTAGCCGGGGCGCTCCGGTCTCGTCTTCCCTGAACTGGGCGTTGAACAGGCCGTCCATCTTCAGCTCACGGGCCAGCAGGGCGACCCACTCGCGCAGCTCCGGTGCGCCTTGGCTCATCTGCACGTTGCCGAGGCCGCCGATCTTGCGGCGCACCACGCAGGTCAGCAGCGTGCCGCGCCGGGCCAGCGCGTCCACGCTGTACTCCTTGCCGGGCAGGGTCTGCATCGCCAGCAGTGGGGGCAGGTCCTGGTGGCCCAGCAGCAATGCGGCGGCCTCGTAGCTGATGCGGAGGTGGTCGCCCCCGAAGAAGCGCTCCAACTCGCTGCTCCGTGTCTGATGGCGTGGGGTCAGGATGCGGAAACCGTGGCCGTAGATGCCCCGCGCAGGCTTGAAGCAGGCCGAGCCGTGGCGGGTTTCCAGCTCCAGGGCGGCGGCTTCCAGCTCGTCCCAGCTCTGCACCGGCACGGTTTCGGGCATGGGAATGCGGCCACTGAACACCTTATAGAAGCGGGCCTTGTCGTCGCATAAGTCAAAACTATCGGCACTCTGGCCCGCCACGATCAGGTGACAGCCTGCCGCCCCGAAGTCGGCCCGGCGTTCAGCCAGCGCACTGACATAGCGCCCGCCGACGACGGCCCGCACGCCCCGCGCCCGCACCATGTCCAGCACGTAGTCGGGGTAGCGTCCAGGCTCCAGCGGATGCGGCTCCAGAAACGCCTCGTGCGCCTCACCGAGATACGAGGCGTCGGGCGAGACGTGGCTGGCGAGCACATGGTAGCGCCCCGACTGGGCGACCTCGCGGACGCGGTGAAGGGTGGGGTTGATGTTCTTGGTAAACCAGATGGTGGGCAGGGGTGCGGCAGGCATTGGGGGCATTATGGCGCCTGGAGCCTCACCCAAAAAACCCGCCCCAAGCCGGAGCCGGGGGCGGGTCAGTCTTGCTCAGAACGTTTAACTCGCCCGGCTTTCCTTGCGGTTGGCCACCAGGCTCGCCACGATCGAGGCGACGATAAAGGCCACGCCGATCAGTCCGGTGACGGCTTCGGGAACGTGCTGGCCGCTCATGGTGTAGAGCATGATGATCGAGAGCGCCAGGATGCCGTAGTGGGCGCCGTGCTCCAGGTAACGGTACTGGGCCAGCGTGCCCTGATGGACCAGAAACAGCGTCAGCGACCTGACGAAGACCGCGCCGATGGCCAGGCCCGCCGCGATGATGACGATTTCCTTGGTGATGGCAAAGGCCCCGATCACGCCGTCGAGCGAGAAGCTGGCGTCGAGGACTTCGAGGTACATGAAGGCCGCGAAACCCGCCGCGCCCGCCTTCTGGGCCATGTTGTCGGTGTTGAACAGGTTGCCCAGCGCGTTGACCGCCATATAGATGATGAGGCCGACCAGACCCGCCGCCAGCGCGGTCAGGCGCTTCTCGACGGGCACCACGGTAAAGACCAGGCCCATCAGGGCGCCCAGGGCGATGATGATCTGCACGGCTTCGAGCTTGGCGAGGCCCGCCAGACGGCTTTCGGGCAGCAGCCAGTGCTCGTCTTTTTCGGTGTCGATAAAGTAATTCAGCGCGACCATCAGCAAAAAGACCCCACCGAAGGCGTTGATGGTGATGGCCGAGGCTTCGAGGTTGCGGGCGTACTCTTCGGGATTGTTGAGCGCCAGGCTGGTCACCTCAGCGAAGCCCAGACCGGCACTGAGCGCCACGATCACGATGGGAAACAGCAGCCGCATGCCCACCACGGCGATGAGAATGCCCCAGATCAGAAATCGGCGCTGCCACTGGGGCGACATGTTCTTGAGCACCGAGGCGTTGACCACGGCGTTGTCGAAACTCAGCGAGATTTCCATGACGCCCAGCACCAGCACGATCAGCACGTCGTTGAGCGCCCGCCCGACGCCGCCTGTGGCGTAGCCGTACCAGGCCGCCAGCAGCATGGCGACGACCGACACGCCTCCGGCAAAGCCGAATTCCCTGCGGATGGTGTTGTTCATAGGTGGTCCTGTGCTGTTCGGTCTTGTGGTGTTGAGTTCATTGTTCTCCTCCGACATGCGCCGGGATGCTCGCTCGACTGGGTAGATGGGGGTCGTGGTGGATGGGGTCGTGGAGTCGGCTCGGCCACTTGCCGCTCCAATATAAGCGCCGGGTCAGGAGAATCTTCCCGGCCCGGCGTCCAGCGCCATCATACATTGGTCACGTTCAGATGAAATCGGCAGATAAAACGGGGCTGGCGGCCTCGCCCTACAGCGAGATGCCGTAGTTGCGGGCCAGGGCGCCCAGGCCACCGGCAAAGCCCTGCCCCACGGCCCGGAATTTCCACTCGCCCGCGTTGCGGTAGACCTCCGCAAAAATCACGGCGGTTTCGGTGGAGAAGTCCTCGCCCAGATCGAAGCGCACGATCTCGGCCCCGGTCTGCTCGTTAAGCAGCCGGATAAAGGCGTTGCGGACCTGCCCGAAGCTCTGACGCCTCGCCTCGGCGTCGTGGATGGTCACGGTGAACGAGACGGTCTGCACGTCGGCACTCACGCGCGAGAGGTCGATTTTGATCTGCTCGTCGTCGCCCTCACCGGCCCCGGTGCGGTTGTCACCGGTATGCTCCACCGAACCGTCGGAGCTGCGCATCTGGTTGTAAAAAATGAAATCGCTGTCGGCCCGGACCTTGCCCGCAGCGGTGAGTAAAAAGGCGCTGGCGTCGAGGTCAAAATCCTGGCCGTCGGTGGAGCGCACGTCCCAGCCGAGGCCCAGCACGGCTTTGGTGAGGTTGGGGTCTTGCTTGCTGAGCGACAGGTTGCCGCCTTTGGCGAGGGTAATGGGCATGGGACATTCCTCCTGGGGGTAGTGGGGAGTGGGAAGGGCAAGAAACAACGGAGGTGCTACGGGGTGTGCGGAGCGAAAGTTGCCTGGGGGTGCAGGGCGGTGGGTCGATCAGGGTGTTCCTACTTCCCACACCCCACTTCCCACTTCCCGCCTACAGCAGTCCCTGGCGCTTGGCATTCTCCAGATACGAATCGTACTCCTGAAGCAGCATCTCGTAGAGCTGGTCGCCTTGCGTGGTGTCGATGTTCTCGATCTGCACGAAGTCGGCGTTGTCGATAAATCTGCCGGTCAGGTCATCGAGCTTCTGCAAGAATTCGAACTTCTCCTTGCCGACGCCGACGAATTTCCAGAAGATCGGTTCCTGGCTGGCCTCGCGGACCTGGGCTTCGGATTCCTTCTTGTCGAAGGTTTCGCCGTCGGTGATGAAAATAACGTAGATGGGCGTGGGCTGCCTCAGCGGCGAATTGCGCGGCCCGGCGCTGCCGAAGTAGTGCTTGCGGAGCGACTGGACCGCCTGGGCGTACATGGTGCCGCCTTCCAGCGGATGCTTTTTCAGCAGATTGTCGATGGCGCCCGTGACCCCCTCGATGCCGATTTCGCCCACGTCGTGCGCCCGCAGGCCAAACAGGAACACGTCCATACGCCCGTCGTCGTCGAAGCGGCTGGCCAGCGCCAGGGTCTTCTCGGCCACCCGCTGCACCACGCCGCTTCTGTACAGCGGGCTCATGCTGGCCGAAATATCCAGCACCAGCGCCACGCGGGCGGTATGTTCGTCCAGGCCGCGCTTTCTCAGGCTGACCTCGGCCTGCTTGACCAGACTCACGAGCTGCGGCGCCTGGGCGGCGATCTGCTTATCCAGCCTGACCTGCGCCTGCTTCTTCAGGCTGATCGGCGGGCCGGACGGAGCGGCCTGAGCCGCTGGGGCCGCCACTCCGGGCGCCTCGACCTCGCCGCCGAAATAGACGATCAGATCGCCCAGACCGCCGCCGAAGCCCTGACCCACCGCGCCCAGCCGCCACTCGCCGGAATGTTTGTAGAGTTCGAGCAGCATCGCCGCCTTCTCGGCTTTGAGGCTGGATTTCACGTCGAAGCTGACCCCACCGGATTGAAGACTGCCCAGGCTGACCTTGAGTTGCGGGGCGCTGGCCACCGCCTGGCTGTCGTGGGTCGCCGTGAACATCACGCGCTCGACGTTGGCGGGCAGCTTGCCGAGGTCCACGCTGAAGGTCGCCTGCGCGTCGCCGAGCTGAGCCGTGATCTCGCCCTGCGGCGTGCGCGGGTTGTTGTAGAAGGCGATGTAGTCGTCACCGACCATCTTGCGCTCAGCCGTCAGACCGAAGGCGCTGATGTCCAGCCCGCTCAGGCCGTGCTCGACGGTGACGGTCAACGGACTGGACAGGCCGAGGTCCGAGAGTTTGCGTTTTTCACCGGCAGAGAGCTGGGTCATGAGGTGCTCCTTCGAAAGAAGAAAGTACTGAGTACTAACCAAAACAAGTACTTAGAGAGAAAAGGGCGCTAGGTCTGTATGTCCGAACGGAAAAGTCGATGATGACCGAGAATGTCAGTCTTCTTTCTCAATACTCAGTACTTTTCCCTCAGTATTTCTTCACTTCCGCCCCGCCTTCCAGTTGAAGCCGAATCCATACGCCTCGTCGCACTGACGGTGGCCGGGGAAGTACTTCTCTTCCTTGGTGATGACCAGCTCGCCGCCGTGCGCCTGCACCAGCGCCACGGCGCAAAACGGCAGCGAGGCGGGGTTGGACAGGTTCATCTTGATCTCGTTGCCCTGCGGATCGGTGAAGCTCAGGCGTCCGCCGACCTCGCTGAAGTTGCCCGCGCCCTCGTAGATGAAGGCGAAGATCAGCACCTTGCGCACCAGATCGGGCCGCTCGATGTACAGGTTCTCGCCGCCCGCCACCGCCCCGGTGCGGTCATCCTGGTCGAGCTTGATGAAGGGCGGCTGGCCCGACGCGCCGAAGTTGCCGCCCAGCGCCTGAATCACGCCCACCTCGCCGCTGCTCAGCTCAAACATGCAGCCCAGGTCGAGGTCGGCGGCCTTGCCCGCGCCGCCCGCCGTCAGGCTGCCCAGCAACTTGCCCAGAAAACCGCCGCTGGTGGGCGCCGGAGCCGCGCCGCCGCCGCGCGACTCCCAGTTGAGGTTGACGTGGACGCGCTGCGTACCGGCTTTTTGCAGGCTGATCCGCGCACTCTGGCCGGACTTTTCCAGCGTAATCTTGGTCAGCGAGATGGGCCGGGAGGCGTTGACTGAATTGGCACTGGGCGCCGGGCTGGACGAGCCGGGCTTGGTCATATTGATTCCGCCAGATGAACTGGGGTTCTGATTCGCTGGGTTCTGACCCGGCAATGGCTGCGGCGCAGGTGCAGGCGCCGGATTCAGGTCGGGCAGGCCGGAGCCGCCGAAATGCCGCACCAGGCCCGCCAGGCCGTCGGCAAAGCCCTGGCCGTTAATCATGACTCGCCACTCGCCGTTGTGCCGGTAAAGCTCGGCGGCGATGATGGCCGCTTCGTTGGTAAAGTCGCCTCCTTTGAAGCTCCAGGCCGCCAGGGCGGGCGCGTTCGCCGGGCCGAAACTGATCTCGCCCTGGTTCACGCCGCGCAGACCGCCGCCCGGCACCGTGCAAAAAGCCAGCCGCTCGACGCCGGGTTCGAGGCCGTCCAGGTTGACGGAAAAGCGGCTACCCTGAAGGCTCAGGCCGCTGACAGTGAGTTTGGCAGGCGTCACCAGACTGTCGGGCCGCAGGAGTCTGGCATCTGCGTTCAGCACGAAGCACAGGGCCGGGCCGGGGCTGAGACTGACGTCCAGCACGTTGGGAAGACTCAGACGCGAGAGCGGAGAACGCTGGCCGGGGGCAAGGTCTTGCATGAAGCTCCTCGATGTGGGATTAACGAAAAAGGCCGGGCGTCCGGTCAGGCCGGGGCGCCTCAGCCTCAGTTCAGTGGCGTTCGCTCAGGCGTTGACGCCGTAGCTCTTGACCAGCGCCTGGAAGCCGTCGGCAAAGCCCGACCCCAGCGCCTTGAACTTCCACTCGGCGGCGTTGCGGTAGACCTCGCCGAACAGCATGGCCGTCACGGTGCCGCCGTCTTCGGTCAAATCGAAGCGGGCGATCTCGGCGCCGCCGTCGCCGTTGAGGACGCGGGCGTAGGCTTTTTCCACCTGGCCGAAGTTCTGGGCGCGGCTCTGGCCCTCGTGGATGACCACCGCCACCACGATCTTCTGCACGTCGGCGGGCACCTTATCGAGGTCGATGGACACCACCTCGTCGTCCCCGTCACCGGCACCCGTGCGGTTGTCGCCCTGGTGAACCACCGAGCCGTCTGCCGAGCGCAGGTTGTTGAAAAACACGAAATCCTGGTCGTTACGGACCTTGCCCGCGTCGTTGACCAGGAACACCATCGCGTCGAGGTCGAAATCGGCGCCGTCGGTGCGGCGGGTGTCCCAGCCCAGGCCCACGTTGATCTTTTTCAGGCCGGGTGCTTCCTTACTCAGCGAGACGTTGCCGCCTTTGGTCAGTGATACGGGCATGGGTGTTCCTCCTGGGAATGGGGGGTGAAGGCCGGTTGGGCGGGAGCGCAGGCTGCGGTAGCGTCGAGCGCCCGGTAGAAGATTGATACGGTACTTGCCCAGTCTAAAGAGAGAGCGCTCACCATAAGTTTTGAAAATCATCATGCTTTGGCCGCTCACTTCTCATCTAACGGGTGTGGAGGCGATAACGGGTGTGGAGGCGGCGCTCAACACCTGGCCCGTCTCGCTCAGCGCCGGATACGCCTCGCCTCGCTCGCGGTACAGCGGCGCCAGATCGGGGTAGCCCCACTCGAAGGTCAACCGGGCCAGTTCGGCAATCTCCAGTTGGGGCGATTCGTACAGCCCTGCCGCCAGCCGTTGCCGCTGGGCCTCGAACAGAATGGTCGCGGCGGCCACCGAGACGTTCAGACTCTGGACCATGCCCAGCATCGGAATGACGATATTGGCGTCGGCAACCCTTGCGGCCTCGTCCGAGACGCCCCATTTTTCGGCGCCCAGCAGGACACAGGTGGGCCGGGTGTAATCCACCGAGCGGTAATCCACGCTGCGCTGCGAGAGGTGGGTGGCCAGTACCTGAAAGCCGCCTGCTCGCAGCGCGTTTACGGCACTGACAGCAGTGTCATGGCTACGGACCGGCACCCATTTCTCGGCGCTGCCGGAGGTGGCACTGAAGGTCGGCAGACTGCCGTGCTCAGGCGGTACGGCGTGGGCTTGCAGCACGCCCACCGCGTCGCAGGTCCGCAGGATGGCGCTGAGGTTGTGCGGCTTGTTCACCTCGTCCATCAGCACGGTCAGGGTCGGCTGGCGCCGGGCCAGCACCTGACGAATTTTCTCGAATCGTTCGGGCGTCATGGAGCGCACCTTAGCAGGCGGGGCGCCCCCAGACCAGTCAGGAAACCAGGGGCCGCAGGCGTGAAAATGCCCTGCTGGCGGGGCTCAGATACCAGTGCTCGGCCCCCCGCCCTACCGTGACCCGGCGCACCCCCCCGTCTGGGGCGACTTGACAGAATCCAGTGAGATATGCGCCTCCATACTGACCTTCTGATGCTCCGCGCCCCCGCATTCGGCTCACCCCACGCCTTCACCACCCGGCGCGGCGGCGTGTCGGCTGGGCTCTACACCGCGCTGAATTTCGGTGACCGGGCCATCAACGGCGTACAGGACGATCCCCGCTGCGTTCAGGAAAACCGCCGCCTGACCTTGGAGGCGCTGGGCTTCGGGCCGGGCAGCCTGTGTCTTCTGAATCAGATTCACGGAACCGATGTGGTCCAGGCCCGCGCCGAGACCATCCAGGCAGGTACTGTCCAGACCAGCACCCTCCAGACCGCCGACGCCCAGGTGACGGGCGTGCCGGGCGTGGTGCTGGGCATTCTGAGCGCCGACTGCTACCCCCTGTTGCTCGAAGACCCAGGGGCCGGTGTGATCGGCGCCGCCCACGCGGGCTGGAAGGGCACGCTGGGCCGGGTGGCCGGGCGCACCGTGCAGGCCATGACCAGCCTCGGCGCCCGGCCTGAGCGCATCCGCGCCGCCGTCGGTCCCGGCATCAGCGCCGCGCGGTATCCGGTGGGCGATGAAGTGGCGCAGCAGTTTGTGGATGGTGGCCTGGGCGAGCACGTTCAGCGGCTCAATCAGCTTCATACCGCTCAGCCGCATCTCGACCTGGCCGCAGCCAATGTTCAGGTGCTGCGCGAGGCCGGGCTGGACGCTGAACATATCTGGGTGTCGGGGCGCTGCACCACCGAACCTGATTTTTATTCGTATCGCCGCGACGCCGGGCGCACCGGGCGGATGCTGGCCTGCATCGGGCTGAGCCAGCCAGGAGCAGGGGCATGACCGGCGACCTCACTTCCCGGCGCGGGCTGCTGCGGCCCCGTGAACTGCTGGAGAGCATCGAGGCCATCACGCCGGACTTCATGGCGGCGCGCAACCTGCGCGGCCTGCTGCTCGACTTGGACAACACCCTGATTCCCTACGGCAGCTACGAGGACCGCGCCGAGCTGCTGACCTGGGCCGCCGAGCTGCGCCAGGCCGGTATCCAGCTTTACCTGCTGAGCAACGCTGGCGCCAGCCGCGCCCGCTTCTGGCTTGACAAGTTGCAGTTCGTCGGCGTGGGCATGGCGGCCAAACCCTTTCAGCGCTCGTATCGCCGTGCGCTGGGCCAGATGAACCTCACGGCGGCCCAGGTCGGCATGGTCGGCGACCAACTGTTTACCGACATGCTCGGCGGCAACATCGCCGGAATGTACACCATCATGGTCCACCCACTCGTCAACAATTCGCTGCCCCACACCAAGTTTGCCCGCCGCATCGAGCGGCTGGTCCTCAGGCGCTACGGCCACGACTGGTACGGCAAGAACAGGAGATAACGCATGAATACGGACCCCTTCTTTCAAATGTCACTGCCACTGTCACTGCCTTTGAGCGGGCGGCCCGCATGACGACCCTCTCGATTGGAGACCGCCGCCTGGGCGCCATTTTGCTGGAGCAGGGCTACGTCAACGACACCGATCTGCAAAAGGCGCTGGACCGGCACATCGAGGTCGGGGGCCGCCTGGCCGACATCCTGATCGACGGCGGCGTGGTGGGCGAGAAGCGAATTGCCCGCGCCCTGGAGGAAGCCTTCGGCTTGCCGCTGGTGGACCTGAGCGCCCTGACGCCCGATCCACAGGCGATTGCCAGCATTCCGGCCAGCGCCGCCGTGCACGCCCAGGGGATTCCCTTCGCGCTGGAAAACGAGGTGCTGCGCGTGGCCTTTGTCGACGCGCTGAGCAACGTCGCCATCGAGACGATGGAAGACGAGAGCGGCTACGTCATCGAGCCGTACCAGGCGCTACGCGAGCAGATGGCCTGGGCGATTGCCAGCTTCTATCCGGAGCTGGGGCTGCCGATCCCCAAGCTCAGCGAGGCCAGGGCCGCAGGTAGCGCCCGGCTGGGTGACCGGCTCGTCGCCCAGGGCCTGCTGGACGAGGCCCGGCTGGAGGCGGCCCTGGAACAGCAGCGCAATAGCGGCGAGCTGCTGGGCGCCGTGCTGCTGCGAATGAAACTGGTCAGCGAGGAGCAGCTCTACGAGACGCTGGCCGAGCAGGAGGGCAAGCCGTTCGTGCGCGACACCACCGCCTACGCGCCGCCCGAAGAAGTGCTGGGATTGCTGCTGCGGGCCGACGCGCTGCGCCTGGGCGCCGTGCCGGTCGAGTATGACGGCGCGGTGGTCAGCATCATCACCGCCGATCTGCGCCGCCGCGACGACATCGAGGCATTGGTGGGCCGCAAGATCAGCCTGATGCTGGCCCGGCCCAGCGACGTGGACAACCTGATCGAGCGCAGCTATCCGCAAAAGGGCCGACTCGGCGAGGCGATGGTCCAGCAGGGTACTTTGTCGCGGGCGCAACTGCGCGAGGCTTTGCAAACCCAGGCCCGCCAGGGCAAGGTCAAGGCGCTGGGTGAGGTCATCATCGACCTGGGCTTTGCCGGAAGCGAGGAGATCGACGCCGCGCTGCAAAAGCAGAATGCCGGTGGTGGCCGCCTGGAAGACACGCTGGTCCAGTCGGGCAAGCTCAGCCCGGAGATGCTGGCAAGATCGCTGGCCGCCCAGCTCGGCTACGAATTCGTCGACCCGATCACCTCGCCGCCCGACCCCAAAGTCGCGCTGATGATTCCCGAGGCCACCGCCCGGCGCTACACGGTGGTGCCGATGCGGCTCCAGGGCGACTCGCTGGTCATCGCCATGAAAGACCCGCGCAATGTCTTTGCCCTCGACGACCTCAAGCTGATCACGGGCCGCGAGATTTTGCCCGCCGTGATGGCCGAAAAAGACATCATCCGGCTGATCGAGCGCTACTTCGGCGACAAGGACATGGCCAAGCTCAACGAGGAGCTCGCCAAAACCAGCCGCCAGCGCGAAAAGGACAACGAGAGCAACGCCGTCGATCTGTCGTCCCTCGACGACAACGCCGTGGTGCGCGTCGTCGACGGCCTGATCCGAGAGGCGGCCCTCCAGGAAGCCTCGGATATTCACGTCGAGCCCACCGAGCACAGCGTGCGCATCCGCTACCGCATCGACGGGTCGCTGCGCGAGCACATGGAGCTGCCCAAGGGCGCCATCCAGAGCGTGCTGGCCCGCATCAAGATCATGGGCAACCTCGACATCGCTGAGCGGCGCGTGCCCCAGGACGGGCGCGTCAGATTCAAGAAGGGCAGCATCGACCTCGATCTGCGGCTGAGTACATTGCCCACCGTCTACGGCGAGAAGGCCGTCATGCGTCTGCTGCAAAAAGCCAGCAACATTCCCGAAGTCGAGCAACTGGGATTCTCCGAGTACAACTTCCAGCGTTTTCTGGACCTGGTGGAAAAGCCCAACGGGATCTTCCTGATTACCGGCCCGACCGGTTCGGGCAAGTCGTTCACCAGTTTTTCGGCCCTCAAGCGCATCGCCCGGCCCGACAAGAACACCACCACCATCGAAGACCCTATCGAGTACGAGATTCCCGGCATCATCCAGTCGCAGGTCAACCCGGTGGCGGGACTGACCTTCGCCCGTGCGCTCAGGGCCTTCCTGCGGCAAGACCCCGACATCATCTTCGTCGGCGAGATTCGCGACACCGAGACCGCCAAGATCGCCACCGAGGCCGCGCTGACCGGCCACCTGGTCATGGCCACGCTGCACACCAACGACGCGCCCGGCGCCATCACCCGTCTGGCCGAGATGGGCGTGGAGCCGTTCAACATTTCCGCCTCCGTCATCGGCGTGCTGGCTCAGCGCCTGGTCCGGCGGGTGTGCAGCGAGTGCAAGCGCCCCACCAACGCCGATCCCGACGTGCTCCGGCGCCTGGGCATCACCGAGCGCGACCTGCGCGGCGCGGCCCTGCAACGCGGCGCGGGCTGCCCCCGTTGCGGCGGCACCGGCTACAAGGGCCGCATGGGCATCCACGAGCTGATGGGCATCGACGAACCGCTGCGCCAGGCCATCGGTCTGCACAAACCCTCCGCCGAGATCCGCGACATCGCCATTCACCAGAGCGGCATGAAAACGCTGCGCCAGGACGGCATCGAAAAGGCCCTGCAAGGTCTGACCACGCTCGAAGAAGTGCTGGCGGTGACGAGTAACTGAGCGGATTGTGGGGTGTGGGGAGTGGGAACAGCACACGGCCCTGGTTTTTACTCACCTGCTCACGCCCGCCCCACGACAGAAAAATCGTCCAGCGCCGTTCCCACTTCCCACCCCCTCCAAAGGAGCCCCATATGACCACCCCCTCATCCACCTACGGCCCCGACATCACCGACATCCTGCGCATCGCCGCCGAGAAGGACGCCTCCGACGTGATCCTGACGGTGGGCAAGCCGCCGCAGCTCAAGCTGCACGGGGTTTACGGCAACGAGGGCAACCATGAACTGAGCGCCACCGACACCCGCAAGCTGATGTACAGCATGATGAACGACAAGCAGCAGCGCCAGTTCGAGGACAAGCGCGAGCTGGACTTCTCCTTCGCGCTGGGCGAGCAGGCCCGCTTTCGCGTCAACGCCTTTATGCAGCGCGGCTACGTGGGCGGCGTGATGCGCCTGATTCCCACCAAAATCAAGAGCGTGCATGACCTGGGGCTGCCCCAGACCGTCATCGACATCGCTAGTGCGCCGCGTGGCCTGGTGCTGATTACCGGCCCCACCGGATCGGGCAAGTCCACCACCCTGGCGGCCATGCTCGACCACATCAACGTCAACAAGAACCTGCACATCGTGACCATCGAAGACCCCATCGAGTTCATGCACGCGCACAAGCAGAGCGTCATCAACCAGCGCGAGGTCGGCACCGACACCATGAGCTTCGAGAACGCGCTCAGGGCTGTGCTGCGTCAGGCGCCCGACGTGATTCTGGTCGGCGAAATGCGCGACTACGAGACCATCAAGCTGGCCGTCACCGCCGCCGAAACCGGCCACCTGGTGATGGGCACGCTCCACACCAACTCGGCGCCGGAATCCATCGACCGCATCGTGGACGTGTTCCCCGAAGAGCAGCAGGCCCAGATTCGCGTCCAGCTCGCCAACAACCTGGTCGCCGTGATGACCCAGCAACTCCTGCCCCGCCTCGACGGTGGCCGGGTGATGGCCTACGAGCTGCTGATCGCCAACCCCGCCGTGCGTGCCCTGATCCGCGAGGGCAAAACCTACCAGATCGTCTCGGTGATGCAGACCGGCTCGCGCGAGGGCATGGTCACCATGGACGCCTTCCTGGCCGGGCTCTACAAGCGCCGGATCATCAGCCACGACGCTGGGCTGGAGCGCGCCGTGGACCCCAAGGAATTTATCCGGCTGGCCAGCGACACCGGCGGCGGCAGCAACCCCAACGCCGTGCCCTCGGCGGGCCTGGTCAGCGGCGGCTACGCCAGCAGCGCCACGGGCGGCGGGCGGCCCAGTGCGCCCACCCCCGGCATGGGCCGCGAGGCGGCGTCCAGCAGCGTAAGCACCGACAAGTCCGGCGTCGGACGGCGCTGAGCCGAAAGTAGTTAAGCCAAACGTAATTAAGCCAAACGTTATACAGCGTCCCCGGTTTGAACATGAGCCGGGGACTTCTGCTGTCCGGAGTGGTCGAGACGGGATTAGAGCAGTACTCCGAATTACGCCACGGGGAAAACAGCCTCCCCGCGCCTCCATTCTGCGTCCTGCTCAGTCAAAACTACTCGCTCCGCTCGGTCATAAAAAGGGTCTTTTTATGACATCTGCTCTAAGTATGTCCTTGCTCACGTCCCTAGCTTCCGCTTCTTGGGAAGGGCGGCACTTACCGGGCGTCTGCACCTACCGGGCGTCTGCACCTATCGGGCGTCTGCATCTATCGAGCGTCCTGGCGAGAGCGGCACCTACCGGGCCTCGCCGCCTGCCCGCAAAGTGCGCTCCATCCCTCTCCTGCGGAGCTCTGCGAGTCCACGCCCGCCTGGCCGTACTTTTTCCAATACTCGCTGTTCGTCGTGAACGGAGCGGGCAGGCGTCCCCAGGGGGAGGAGTGGCGTCCTCATGGGGAGGAGTGGCGTCCTCATGGGTGTCCGCTCATGACGACAGTCCGTTCACGACGACAGTCCGTTCTGCCCAAGAACGCGCCTGGGGACGCCACTCCTCCCGCTCGGTTGATCCAAAGATAAACGTTGGTGTCCTTGAATCCCGCTCAGTCCAGCAGCGCCAGCGGATTTTTCGGCACGCCGCCCTGGTAGGTGCCGTAGTGCAGGTGCGGCCCCGTCGAGCGTCCGCTGTTGCCGCTGCGCCCTATGACCTGCCCGGCATTCACCCGGTCCCCGCTGCGGGCGGCCAGACGGCTCAGGTGGGCGTAACGGGTCTTCCAGCCGTCGCCGTGATCCACGGTAATGGTCCAGCCCCAGCCGCGCCCGAAGTCGGCGCGGGCCTCTATGACCCGTCCAGCGCGTGAGGCCCGCACCGCCGTGCCCTCCGGCACCACGATGTCGATGCCGTAGTGCATTTCGGTGTCGCCGTCGAAGCTGCGTTCACCGAAACCGCTGCTGATCCAGCCGCGCACCGGCCATTGCCAGCCGGACGCCTGCTGAACGCTGAGCTGAACCAGCGGACGTGGCTGGCTGCTGGCCGGGTGAATGCTGGCTGGGCGACTGGTGGCTGGGCGGCTGCTGGCTGGGCGGCTGGTGGCTGGGTGACTGTCACGGCGGAGCTGACCTCTGGCCTTGGCCTGTGCCAGAGCGGACCTGGGCGCGGCCACCCGCCGGGCCGGAATATACAGCCGCTTGCCCGCCTGCACGGGCTTCTGGGCGCTCAGTCTGGGGTTGGCCCGCAGCAGTTGCCCCAGGCTCAGGTGGTAGCGCTGGGCGACGGTACTCAGCGTCTCGCCGCTTCTGACGGTGTGGGCGGCGGCTGGCTTGTGGGCGTCGGGCACGCGCAGCAGGCTGCCTGAACGCACTCTGTTCAGGTGCGGCACAGTTTGGTTGGCAGCCCGAAGCTGCCCCAGGCTCAGGCCGGTGCGCCGGGCGATGACGCTCAGGTTGTCGCCCGGCTGCACTTTGTAGGTGCCGGAAGCGCCCGCCGTCGTCAGGGTGAGCAGCAGCAGCGCGAGGCTTCGTCTAGAGATAGCGTTCATACTCGCCCTGCATTGTCGCTGATTTCCGGGCAAAGGGGTGAGCACCGGCCCATGCTCTAAGTATGTCCTTGCTAACATTTCGGGCTTCCGCTTCTTGGGCACAGCGGCACCTATCGGGCCTGCCCGCAAAAAGCGCTCCATCCCTCTCCTGCGGAGCTCTGCGAGTCCACTTCCGCCAGCGGGCAGGCGTCTGCTGGACGTCCGTTCTGCCCAAGAAGGACATACTTTCTTCCTCACTCGCTCTTCGTCGTGAACGGACGCGCCTGGGCACGCCACTCCTCCCACTCGGTAAAGCTAAAGCTTTACAAGGACATATTTAGCGTGGGCGAATGAAGAGTTACCGGCCCCCCGAAGGCTTCTCGCGCTACCTGCTGGAGCTGAGCTGGCACGGCGCACGTTTTGTGGGCTGGCAATCGCAGCCCGGCCAGCGCAGCGTGCAGGACACCTTGTATGAGGCGCTCTGGCCGCTGATCGAGGGCGGGCCGGGCAACCTGCTGCGCCCCGTCGCCGCCGGACGCACCGACGCGGGCGTACACGCCGAAATGATGACGGTCCACCTCGACGTTCGCAGCGGCGCACTGCGGCCCGGTCTGGCCGTGCTGGGCCGCGCCATCAACGCCCGGCTGGCGAGTGATCTGGTGGTGCTGCGAGCCCAGGCAGCGCCGCCCGGTTTCCACGCCCGGTACTCCTGCACCGAGCGCAGCTATGTTTACCGGGTGCTGAGTGCGCCCACCCGCCAGCCGCTGTGGGAGGGCCGGGCGCTGCACCTCAGCGGGCCGCTCGACCTTCAAGCCGTGCGCCGGGCCGCCGCGCTGCTGATCGGCGAGCACGATTTCGCCGCCTTCGCCACCCAGGAGGAGCGAAGAACCGTGCGGCGGCTGCACCGGCTGGACGTGGTGCAAAACGCTCAGATCGCCGAATTTCACGTATCAGGCGAGAGCTTTCTGCGCCACATGGTGCGCGGACTGGTCGGCACCCTGCTGCGCGTCGGAGCGGGCAAACAGGCGCCGGAGCAAGTGGCCGAGGTGCTGGCCTCGCGCCAGCGTGCCCAGGCCGGAGCCAACGTGGCGCCGCACGGGCTGTATTTCAGCTCCGCGATCTATCCGCCTGAGTTTCCTGGCTCCGAAAAATTGGCATAAAAAACCCGCCCTCTTCGGCGGTGATGACAAGAATATAGCGTGGTATGAGCCGGAAGTCAAATGTATGCAGCCAGCGCCCGGCAACGGCAGACCGCCGTAAGGTTCTCGCCCCTATACTGGCCGCACCATGAGCCAGACGACACCATGAGCCAGACGACCTCTCACGCCCTGCTGCTGCTCGACGCGCAGCGACACCAGTTTGAAACAAGCACGGTTGAAACAAGCACGGTTGAAACCATCGCCGCCGAAAACAGCACCATCCCGCACCGGCTCGCCGTCTGGCGGGAGGCGGTGGCCCAGGCGCGGCGCGGCGGCGTGCTGGTGGTGTTTTTACAGCGCGACGGCGAGGCGGGCGGCGGCCTGGAACCCCTGACTCGCGGCTGGACGCTGCACCCCGATTTCCGGGTCGAGGACGGCGACGTGTTGCTGCGCGTCAGCAGCGAAGACGCCTTTGCGGGCGGCGCCCTGAACCTGGAGCTGCGCAGCCGGGGCGTGACCGACCTGAGCGTGCTGGGCGTGTCTGGTCACGAGGCCGCCACCGAGCGCGGTGCTCACCTGGCCGGATTCGGGGTCATGGCCTGGCCCTCAGAGGCGGTGTCGTGAGCGCCCCTGAACCGATGGTGGAGTTTTTGCTGCGGCTGCTCAACACCCCCAGCCCGACCGGCTTGACCGAGGGCGCGGTGGCGCTGATCGAGGCCGAACTCAGTACCCTGGGCGTGCAGGCCCGGCGCACCCGCAAAGGCGCCCTGCACTGGATATTGCCCGGCACTGATCCGCGAGCCGGGCATATTGGGCCTAAAGTCCTGGCCCTCAGCGCCCACACCGACACGCTGGGCGCCATGATCCGGGCTGTGCTGCCCGACGGACGGCTGCGCCTGACCCAGCTCGGCGGCTACGACTGGACCACCATCGAGGGCGCGTATGTGACGGTGCATGCCCAGGCCGGGCGCAGCTTCACCGGCACGGTGGTCAACGACTTCCAGAGCGGGCACATCCGGCAGGGCGGCAGCGAGCTGCGCCGCAGCGGCGAGAACCTGTATGTGCGGCTCGACGAGCTGGTGGGCAGCGGCCACGACGTGCGTGCCCTGGGCATCGAGGTCGGCGATTTCGTCAGCTTCGAGCCGCGTGCCGTGCTGACCCCCAGCGGGTATCTCAAGAGCCGCCACCTCGACAACAAGGCGGGCGTGGCCATTCTGGTCGAACTGACCCGGCGCCTGGTGGCCCAGCCTGTCGCCATCACGGTCTGCGGCTGGATCACCGTCCACGAGGAGGTCGGCCACGGCGCCGCGCCCGGCTTCGGCGACGCCAGTGAACTGATCGTGCTCGATATGGCGGTGGTGGCGGGCGGCCAGACCAGCGACGAGCGCCAGGCGACGCTGTGCGTCAAGGACAGCAGCGGCCCGTATGACCACGCCCTGAGCAACCGCCTGCGCGCCGCCGCCCACCGGGCCGGAGTGCCGCTGAATATCGACACCTACCCGCGCTACAGCTCGGACGCCAGCGCCGCCTGGAGTGCCGGACACGACCTCCCCGCCGCCCTGATCGGCCCCGGTGTGGACGCCAGCCACGCCTACGAACGCACCCACGTCGATGCCCTGCACGCCTGCGTCAGCATCCTGACGAGCTACTGCCGGGAACCGTAGACCGTCAGACCGCATACCCTGGAGGTATGACAGCCACTCAGCTCAGTCAGGCGGCCCTGGACATCCAGGCGATCTACCAGTCTCCGGAGGCCGTTCAGAACCCTTACCCGCTGTATGAGCGAGCCCGCCAGCACGGCGAGGTCGTGACGGTGCCGGAGTGGAACGCGGTGGCGGTCTTCGGCCATGAGGAAGTCAGCGCGGTGCTCAGGTCACCTGCGGCGCTCTCCGGGCAGTTCGTGGGGCAAGACGATACCGGCAGTCCGCTGCCCTCCGAGACGCTCAAGCTGCTTGAGCCGATGATGCTGTTTCACAACGGCCCCTCGCACGCCCGGCTGCGCGGGCTGGTAAACGCCGCCTTCACACCCCGCGTGGTAGCCGAGCAAGAACTCCTGGTGCGCGAGCTGACCCGCGAACTGCTGGCCGCTGCCGGGCCGGGCCGCTTCGATTTAATCGAGGGGCTGGCCACGCCGCTGCCGGTGTCGGTCATCAGCCGGATGCTGGGGCTGTCGGGCACCGACGACGGCAAGTTTCGCCGCTGGACGCACAGCGTGGCCGAGCTGCTGGGCGGCGTGAACGCCTCGCCCGAACTGAGTGAGCAAATTGAGAGTGACGCCCGCGAGATGCGCGACTACTTCCGCGACCTGGCGAGCGAGCTGCGGGCCGCCCCTCAGCCGGGCCTGCTCAGTGCCCTGGCCGCCGTGAGTATGCCGGACGAGGAGGGCCAGGACGCCCAGCTCAGCTCCGACGAACTGCTGGCCAACGCCGTGCTGCTGCTGGTCGCCGGGCACGAAACGACCAGCAACCTGATTGGCCGGGGCGTGCTGGCCCTCAGCGAGCAGGCCGGTGCCTGGGCCGAGCTGTGCGCCGCGCCGGAACTCCCCGCCAGCCTGGCCACCAACTTAGCCGACGAACTGCTGCGCTTCACCAGCCCCGTGCAGCTCACGGGCCGGGTGCTGGGCGCCCCGACGGACATCGGCGCTCAGACCTTCGCGGCGGGCACGCACACCATGCTGCTGCTGGCCGCCGCCAACCGCGACCCGCGCACCTTTGCGGCGCCGGATCAGCTCGACTGGCAGCGGCCCAACGCGGCGCGGCATCTGGCCTTCGCCAGCGGGCCACATTACTGTCTGGGCGCCAGTCTGGCCCGGCTGGAAGCGCGGGTGGTGTTCGGCGAGCTGGCCCGCTACCCGCAGCTTTGCGTGCTGGAGCAGGCCCACGAGTACCGGCCCAACATCACCCTGCGCGGGCTCACGCGGCTGGAGGTGGAGCTGGGCGAGCGGGGGTAGGCGGTTGGGTTGCGTTGCTGGAGGCTGGATGGGTGGTGGGCGGGGACGCGGCGTTGCCTAGAGCAGATGTCATAAAAAGACCCTTTTTATGACCGAGCGGAGCGAGTAGTTTTAACTGAGCAGGACGCAGAATGGAGGCGCGGGGAGGCTGTTTTCCCCGTGGCGTAATTCGGAGTACTGCTCTGGGCTTCAGCTCGTTGCGAATGCGTCTGCTCCCCCACCCCCCAGCGGGCAGGCCCTTCGTCGTGAACGGACTGTCGTCATGAGCGGACACCCATGAGGGTGCCATTCCTCCCCATGAGGACGCCACTCCTCCCATACGGGTGCCGTTCTGCCCAAGCGGTCAGGCCCCGATGGGGCGCAACTGGCCACAGGTTCGGGGACGGCGTC
>NZ_JANYGJ010000186.1 GCF_025362455.1 Deinococcus sp.
ATCCTCGAACTTCATGCCGGTGGCGGTCAATCCGTCAGCCAGCAGGGTGGCGCGGCCAGTGAAGCCGGTGGTGGGCCAGGGTTGTGCAGCGTCGGTGCCGGGATTGACATAAGCCGAGTAATACATCAGCACCTGGGCGTCAGCGGGAATGGTGTTGTCGGCGCCAGGATTGGCCAGTGTCGGGGCCGCTGCCACATAATCGGCACGGCTTTTGATGTAGAAGGCGACGACCTTATAGCAACTGCCCTGACTGCTCACAATGGACAATGGATTATACGGGACGTTAAGGTCACATGCGACTGGTGGAGTCGACGTGGGGGTTGGTCGCCGGATAGGCGGCAGCAGCCCAGCCACAAAGGGGTCGGTCCGGACAGTCCAGATATTGCTCGTGCCGTTGTGCTGGGTGGCGTATGGGTTGGCGGCAGCCAGCGTCAGCCTGATATTCGGCGGGTAGATATACACGGCGCCATTCATGGTATCGCCCACGAAATTTCCGGCAGTGCGAGTGTCGTTAAGCAGTTGATTCTGGGTTTTGACCACGCCCACACTGTCCAGACTGTTAGTGAACAGATTGTAGAGCACACTCAACAGGATTCCGGCGATCAGCATGGCGATCAGCATTTCAACCAGGGTGAATCCCGCACGGGGATCAGCATTCGGCATGACGATTCTCCTCATTGCGGTGGGTTGACAATCTGAGTGGCGAAGGTGAGGTTCTGTCCATTGGGCGTGGTGACGGTCAGCAGGACTCTTTTGAGGATGCTGTCGTTTACGATGTTCGTCTGCGGTGCTGTGGTCGCCGAATAGGTATAATTCAGAATCGCCGCGCCGTTGGCGTCCTGCACCTGGGTGGTGTAGCTATACCCGTCGGGCGGCTTGACCTCCAGCGCTGGCGAGGTGGGGTTGGGCAGGCTATTTGTCTTGTACTGGTTTGGCACGCTCCACTTGGTTCGCAGCACGTCGAGATAACTGCGTGAAAAGGTCTGAGCCACGGTGGAAGTCTTGGCCTTGCTGGTGTCGAGCAGCGAGCCAGAGAAGTAACTCATGATGACGATGAGCACGCCGGTAAGGGCGATGGCGACCAGCGTTTCGATGAGTGTAAAGCCCTGATCAGTTTTCACGGACGACCACCTTGCCTGCCAGCCCGATCACTGCAACCGAGATGGAACGGTTGGCCAGCGTGAGTGTTGTTTGCTGGCCATCCGAGTTGAGAAACTGGGGCGCGAAGCCGTAGGGCTGCTGGAAGGTGACACTGAGCGGCGCGGTGAAGGTCATGTTTTCCGGCAGGGTGAAGGTCGTCATGGTTGACGTGCCGGAGATGGGCCGGGTGATGGTGTAGGTCGACGTGCCGGAGTTGGCCGTGACCTGCACCGTCTGACTCAGCCGCCGCGCGATGGAGCGGGAATTGTTGAGGTCGGCGGAGAACTGCTGAGCACCCTGGCGCAACACTTCCTTCTGGCGAATATCGCCGTAGATGGTGAACCCGATGGTGACCAGGATGCCGACGATGACCATGACGACAATCAGTTCGAGCAGCGTGAATCCGGCGTGGCGGCGCCGCATCAGCGTTCCAGGCTCCAGTCGGCGCGGTAGAGACCGGCAATCTGGGTGTCGCGCAGTTTGACGAATTTCGACAGGCGGTTATCGTGGAAAACCTTGAACGACGGGGTGGCAGTGGGGGGGTTACCATTGCCGGGCGCCAGGATACCGGTGTCGGCGCTCATCAGGCTGCCGCGAATTTCTACACCGCCATTGGTCTTCGAGCAGCCGCCGTTACCAGTACGGCCCCTTATGCAGCCGTTGCTGGCATTGGGTTTGGCCAGTGCGAACGTGGCATTGGCGCTATAGAGCAGGCCATCGAACCGGAAGGAGCCATTTGACCTGCTGGCGTTATTTTCAACCGAATCCAGGTACATCTGCTTGAGGTTGGAGCGGGTGATCCAGTTGGTTTTGGGTGCGACAGTGTAGACGGCAGCGGCAGCAAGAAACGTTTTGATATCCGCAGCACTGACATCGACAGTTTGTGGAGCGTCGGGGTTCGAGTTGCCTACCTTCACAGAAGATGTGCCTTGCGGGCACTTGCTGACGTCGCTGGCACAGGCTGCGTCAATTCGCAAATACTTACCGTCCGCGTAGTTGTCGGCTCCCTCATCAGTGGCGTCATTCCAGAAGACCAGATCCTTACTGTTATTGGCAAATTTGTACAACCTGGGGACGTATGTTTTGCCGGATTCTATGTACTTCCTGAGTTCCAAGCGGTTGAAGAGGGTGGCCTCGCGCCAGGCCATCCCCGGCACTGTATTCTTTTCCCCACCATTGGTGGCCGACTGCCCTGCGTTGGCGCCCGACTTGAGTGTCGCAGCCTGGATATTTTCCGCTTCAAGGACAGTCGAGTTGCTCCAGTCACCATAACGCGGTGTTTCGAAATCACCCATCGAGATATTGCCGACAGCGGAGAGGGCGAACTTGGGGATGTTCGAGGTGTCTTTCCAGTCGTCGCTGTTGCACTCGTGGTTATCGGTTCCGCAAGCGTACTTCACGTCACCGACCACGTAGACGTTGCCGCGTGCAATGATTTTGCCGTCGCCTTTGACAAAACCGCGAATGATGACGTCGCCGTTGACGTAGACCGTACCGTTGACTTCGATGGGTGTCGTCAGTGTGCCGTCCAGCACCAGGTTGCCGTTGTTGCCTGTATTGGCCGTCTGGCTGGTCGTACCGCCGAAGCTTGTCACATTACCGGTGGAAGCGACCTTTTGCATGTTGCCGGTGATCGACCCCGGCTGATTGTCCGGATCGGCCAGCGAGGTGCTGGCGAGTACGGCGTCGCTCCACTCCGAATCGCTGATAATTCGGTCGCCATTGGTATCGGGCACCGGCAGCGGAAACCTGTCGGGCAGTTCGCCGTCGGGCCACTTGCCGTTGTAGGGGGCCGCGCCAATGCCGGTTTGCTTGGGATAGCCGGTGTAGAAATTCTTGTTGGTGGGGCAGGCCGTGGTGGTGGAGCAGTCGGAGGCGGTAAAGCCCTGCTTTGTCGTGCTGGTGATGTTGCCCGCGTTGTCAGCCTGGGTGGTCTGGAAGCCGGTGCTGCCAGTCACCGCCTTGCCTTGATCGTCAACCCATTTGCCACGGGTGTAAAACGTGCCTGCCAGCACGCTGTCTTCCTTACCAGGACGGGTTTGCAGGCTCTCCAGGGTGGCGAACTTGGCTCGCCTGAACGGGGCCGTGGCCGTGGCTGCCGCGCCGGTTGCCAGCGCCTCGGTAGACTGGACGCTGGCGTGGCACATCACGCAGTTGGCGTTGTTGGTCAGCACGGCGAAGTCGAGGCCGTTGTAGAGTCCGCCGCCGACGAAGATGTCCTGCTTGACGGTTCGCACCGTGCCGCCGGGTAACTTGCCCTGCAATCCCTTGGCCGTCATCACGAAATGCACAGCCTGATCCGCAGAGTCGGGTACGCGCTGGATGGTGTACTGGTAATCGCCGACGCCCAACAAATTGACCCACTGTGAGGTCTCGGTGTAGCCCACACCCCAGCCTTTATCGGTCAGGAGCCTCTTGTATTCGGCCACGCGGTAATACGATGTCGGTGTGGTTCCCCAGATGCCGTACCAGACTTTCGAGGCGGCTTCATCGAGTCCGCCCTCGGCCAGCGTCTGAACCTGGTTGACACGCACGTTGTCGTTGGCGCTGCGGACGTTGAGATTACTGATGATCAGTGCCGTGCTGACCACCAGCCCGATCAGGATCAGGAGGCTGAGGGTTGCGTAGAGGATAAACCCATCGGTGTAACGACGTTTCATGTGGTCAATTCTAGGCGAAGACTCACACAAAAGATTTACACCTTTCTGGGGGGTAGTTTGAAAACCTTCGTCCCAGCGCCAGCCTGGGCGTCTGGCCTCGCTCTGGGCAGGGGTTCATACCGGTCTGCTCCGCCCAGACAGCACAGGCGTAAGCAGAGCCTATATCTGGCGGTGGCCTTGCTGGTCCTGTCGAGCATCTGGATCGGTGG
>NZ_JANYGJ010000207.1 GCF_025362455.1 Deinococcus sp.
GATCACCTAAATCCGCTGCACCCCAGATCCCCGCCGCCCACGTCACTTCATCCTGCCATTGTGCCGTTGTCATCCTTCAGTCTCGGCTCTTCTTCGGTCGATGACTGACTTGTGGGTAACGATAAGCCCCAGCGGGCAGGCGTCCTCAAGGGGAGGAGTGGCGTGCCCAGGCGGAGGAGTGGCGTGCCCAGGCGCGTTCTTGTCCAGAACGGCACCTATCGGGCCTGGCCGCTCCGTTCACGACGACAATCCGTTCTGCCTGATAAGGCCCCTCACCTCTCTTGATGAGCTGACGTGTCAATAGAACCTTGAAGGGAGCTTGTCGCTGCGCTGTGCATGGTACATCTGGTTTGTCTCAGACGCGCTTTGTCTCCCGGCGTTCTCCACATCGTGTAGGTCACGTAGGGAGCCCGTGCTCCGCAACTGCCCATACCTGACTTCGCTGGAATATTCTGATTGATTTCAGCGAAAAACAGCGTCTGGGCGCCTGTCGTTGATCCCTCGCCCCTTACGGGAGAGTCGCAGACCTGAGGAGTGGCGTCCTCATGGGCGTCCGTTCACGACGAGTGCTTGCAGAGGGGCGCTGCGAAGCAGCGGGGAGAGGGGAATAAGCGAAGCGCATGCCCTCCATCTGTTCCCACTCCCTACAATCCACTCCCCACTTCCCATCTGTTTCCACAGGCCACGCGCCACAAGCCTCTCTCTACCGCCCCACCCGCACGTCTTCCACCAGTTCACGGGCCAGTTCCACGGCCACCGGCCCCAGCGGGCTGACCGAGGCGCCCAGCAGCGTGCCCAGCTTGTCGCGGCGTGCGGAGGTGAGGTAGGTCCAGCGCTCGATGTCGGCTCGCCAGATTCGGGCGGCCTCCGAGCGCAACTGAAGCACGGCGCCGTCGTAGTAGCCGTGCTGAACGGCCAGGCGGGCACGTTTTTCCTGCTCGGTGAGGTTCAGGCCCCGGCTGGCCAGCAGCACCTGCCTGGCCTGGGCCTCGCCGCCGAAGCCTTGCAGCGCGTCGAGCCGGTAGACGGCCTTGGGGCAGCGCAGCCCAAGCTGGGCACGCCACAGGTGCGGCAACCGCAGGTCACCGGGCTGGCCGGGCCACAGGTGCAGGTGGGTCAGCAGCGCCGGGTACAGCAGCTCGGTGGCCAGTTGCCGAACGTCGGCCAGCACCAGCAGTTGCGCGGCCAGACTGCCGCCCGGCCCCAGCAGCGCCTGAGCGGCGCCTAAGCGGTACTCGGCCTGATTCAGAAGCTGGTGGCGGTGCTCTTCGAGCTGCCCGGCACTCAGCGCGGCGAGCGTGCGGCTGATGCGCCCCAGATGACCGGTGGGGTCGTAGACGGCCCGGCAGAGTGCCAGGCGGCGCAGCGCTCCCGGCTCGGTGCGCAGCGTGTCCCAGTCGAGCCAGCGTTCGAGCGAGTCATACGGCTGGCGCAGGATGCTCACACCGGAACGCATCTGCGTCTGGACTGAACCCATCTGGACTGCACCTATCTGGACCGTGCCCGTCTGGGCGGTGTCCAGGCCACGCTCGAAGGTCAGGAGGCTCGGCTGAGTTCCGGCCCAGGCAGGCAGGTCAGCAGGGCCGACCTCGGCGACGGCGCGGACTTTGCGCTCGGCGACCAGGCTCTCGATCAGCGGGGCGAGCAGCAGGAAACGGGCGGGCATTACTTCGGGCATCGGCACACTCCGTTATAGCGGCAAATCGGCAACAGCAAAGGAGCGGCCCGCCCTCTCAGGCTTGCCGCTCCATTACGCCACTCTTAAAACTGAACTTACGCGCCGAACTTACGCAACCTGCTTTTTCTTGGTGTCTTTCTGGTCCATCAGCGCCTGGGCCTCGCGCAATCGGAAGACCACCAGGCTGCCCACGAAGGTGCAGGTGATCTGCTTGTGGGCATTGAGCAGACTCAGCGCCACCATGATGTCCTCGCGGGTCATGCGGAGCTGCTCGGCCATGTGCAGGGCGCTGTCGGCGCGGCCTTCGAGGTAATCGCGGATCTTGCGGGCGTCGGAGGTCAGCGGCGTGGCGGGCACGTCGGCCAGACCCGGATCGGCCAGGCCGTAGACGGCGCGGGTGCCGGTGCCGGGCAGGCGGCGCACCCGGCCCTGGTCGAGCAGGCTGGCCAGCGCGGCCCGCAGGTGCGAGAGCGCCAGGCTGGTGGTCTTGGCCAGTTCGGTCTCGACCCATTCGGGCTTGCTGTCCAGGGCGGCCAGCACCAGTTTTTCGTTGGCGCGGCGGGTTTCTTGCAGGTCTTCGACAGTGGGGGGATTAAACATGTCGCCTCCGAGGCTGGTAGGGCAATGTTGCGGCTGCGCGGTGTTGAGCAGTGCTGGGGCTGTGCCGTGAGCCGCGAACAATCAGTTATGAAGAAACTTCAGCGTGTCCGTAGGGTAAGAAGAGTGCTAATCTTGACAGACCCGTACTGACGCCGCGCCGCCCATTTGGACTGAGCGCAACTTTCCTATTTTGACATAAATTGGTCTGATCGTGGTGAGATCAACCTGATCCGGCTGAGTCTTTAGCACCCTGACCACTCGGCGCCTTGAGAGCCGAAAAGTACGTCCTGGCAGGCTTTCGCGCCGCCGATTCGGATGCATGAAAAGGCGTCTTCACCCAACGGGAACAGTCTCGCTGGGCGGCTGTTTTGAAAGACTGTGTTCGGAGACCCTGTTGAGCGGCTATTTGACGATCTCCGGATGAATACCGAAGTCCTCGGCGATCAGGCGGGCCGTCATCTTGGCCGACATCATCACGCTGGGGGTGCCCGCGCCGGGCTGGGCGCCTGCGCCGACCAGGTACAGCCGCGCCAGGTCTTCAGAGCGGTTGTGGGGCCGGAAATATGCCGACTGGGCCAGCACCGGCTCCGGCCCGAAGGCGTTGCCGAGGTGGCTATCTAAGGTCTGCTCGAAATAATCGGGCGTGACGTAATCGAGGTGGGTCAGGCGGCTGTTCAGGTCGGGGATGTATCCGCGCTCACTCAGAAAATCCAGCACGCGCTGCACCAGTTTCGGCCCCTGCACGGCCCAGTCGAGCCCGGAGGCGTTGTTGGGCACCGGCACCAGCGTGTAGGCGGCGTGGTGGCCCGCCGGAGCCAGCGACGGGTCGGTGATGGTCGGCACGTGGAGGTACTGGCTGAAATCCGGGCTGAGCACCTTCTGACCAAAAATCTCGCGCAGCAGCTCCTCGTAGCGCGGCCCCAGGATGATGTTGTGGTGGCGCAGGTCCAGGGGCCGGGCGGGGTCGTCACGGAAGCCGAAATAGATCACCAGCAGGCTCATGCTCTGGGGCGCGAGCTTCAGGCGGGTATCCGAGTTGATGCGGCGCATGGCTCTGGGCACGCGCTTGAGGTACAGATTGGCCCAGTCGCCGTTGCTCACCACGATATCGGCGCGGCGCTCGTCCCCGCCCTCAAGCTTGACGCCCTGCACCACTTTTTGACGGCCTTCCTTGGCGACGATCAGTTCCTCGACCCCGGCGCTGTACTGAATGACGCCGCCGAGTTCCTCGAACTTGCGAACGAACGCCCGCACCAGCGCCCCGGTGCCGCCCATGGCGTAATGAATACCCCAGGTCTTTTCTACAAAGTGGATCATGGAGTAGATGGCGGGCACGCTCAGCGGGTTGCCGCCGATCAGCAAGGTCTCGAAGGAAAACACCTGGCGCATCTTGGGGCTGGTGAAATACTTGCTCGTGAACGAAAACAGCGTGCGCACCGCGTCGAGCTTCATCAGGTCGGGCACGGCCCTGAGCATGCTGGTCACGTCGCCGAAGTGGGTGTAACCGAGTTCGAGAAATCCGCGCTGGAAGATAGCCCCGGCGTCGCGGTGAAAGTCCTCGTAACCCTGGAGGTCATCGGGGGCCAGCGCCTTGATCTGAGCGCGGGTGCTGACCGGATCGCCGTCGTAATCGAAGTAGGTCTTGTCGTCGAAGTAGATGCGGTAAAACGGCGAGATCGGCACCAACTCGACGTACTTTTTGGTGTGCGGGCCGTACTCGGTGCGCTGGCCCGGCTGAATTGCGAGCATGGCGCCCGGAAAGTCCGGCTCCGACAGGTGGGCGCGGTCCCGCTCCAGGGCGAACAGCTCCTCGATAAATTGCGGCACGGTAATCACGGTCGGCCCCATGTCGAAGACGTAGCCGTTGGCGCGGCGCTGGAGTGCCCGCCCGCCCGGCGCGTCCAGGCGCTCCAGCATAGTGGTGTCGAAGCCCAGGCTCTGAAGCCGGATGCCGAGTGCGAGCCCGCCGATGCCGCTGCCGATAATCAGGGCGGTCTTGCGGCGCGGCGCGAAGTGGGGCGGTTGAACGTCGGGGATTGAAGAGATGGTCATGCGAAAGCCTCGTTTGTAGGAATGTTGGCGGGAAGTTATGTTGTCTGGATTGACTGGTCTGGATTGACTGGTCTGGATTGGTCTGCTCAGGCTCAAAACCACATCGGTCGACGCCGACCTGAGCATCAACCCGCTTTACGGTCCAAATCAAGCTCGCTTCACACCAGATTCGGCCCTGAGCGGACTTCCCACCAGGCGCCGGGCAGCATCATCAGCTTGCGCGGGCCGCTGACGTGGGCGCGGCGGCTGAAGTTGTCGTAGTCGTTGGCTTCCAGCGCGTCGAGGATGCCCTCGTAGGCGCGGGCGGCGGCGGTGACGGCCAGGCGGCCCGAACCGTGCAGGTACGGCAGTCCGGCGCGGCCCTGCTTGTACCAGGCCCTGGCCTGGGCGCTCAGGACGCGCATCAGCTCGCGGTAGCCGGGCGTGACCTGGCCTGCTTCCAGCGTGGCGCGGGTCACGCCGCACTGGGCCATCAGATCGGCGGGCAAATACACCCGGCCACGCTCCAGGTCCTCGCCCACGTCGCGCAGAATGTTGGTGAGCTGCATGGCCTGGCCGAGTTGCAGCGCGTTTTGCAGGGTCTGTTCACCGCCGCCGTAACCGCAGATCGGCGCGATCATGAAGCCGACCACGCCCGCGACCCGGCGGCAGTACAGCTCCAGATCGGCCATATCGCGGTATTCGGCGCCGCCCAGGTCCATTTGCAGGCCCAGGTACAGCTCGTGAAAAGCGCTCTGGGGAATCGGGAACTGCCAGGCCGCCCAGCTCAGCGCCGTGTCGATGGGGTGCGGCCCGCCCCCGCCGGTCTGCTGGCCGCTCAGCGAGGCGCAGGTCGACTGCCACCAGCGCTCCAGGGCCACCTCGCCGCCGCCGGGCTCGTCGGCGATGTCGTCACCGCGCCGACAGGCCGCGTACACCGCCCAGACCGCCTGGCGCTGGGCCAGCGGAAAAAACCGGGAACCGAAGTAGAAGGTCTTGGAATGAGAACGGGTCAGCTCGCGGCAGTGCTGCAAAGCGGCGGCGAGTTGGGCAGCGCCAGATTGATCTGGAGTCCAGCCGCGTTGTCGGTCACTGTCTGGCACAGGCCCTCCTGATCGGCAGTCTAAACGCAATGCCCGGCGCGGAAGATGGCTCATTCTTACAGATGCCTGACCAGGGGCCACACATGAGCGCTTGATGACCCGCGCCAGGAGCGGCAGCGCTGACCCCGTTCAGCTTTTGATCCAGCGACCGAAGACGATATTGCCGCGCCGCCAGAAGTCCGTGCGCCGCAGGCCGGGCAACCAGGCGGTGAGCTGCGCCTCGTCGGCAAAACTCAGGCCGCCGAAGCGGGTCAGCAGCGCCTGTGCGCCGGAGCCGTCGCGGGCCTGGGCCATGATCCAGAGCTGGCCGCCGGGGATCAGCAGCCGCGCCGCCTCGGCGAGCATCGCCTGCGGGCTGGCCGTCTCACCGGTGGTGGCGCCGATGGTTACGCCGCTGAAACTCTCGCCTGGCAGGCCGCTGCGCTCGGCGTTGAGCAGCGCGTAGTAAATGTTCGGGTGAGGCTCGCGCCGGGCGGCCTCGCGCAGCATGGCCGGGCTGATATCGCAGGCGGTGACCTGCGCTCCGGCCCGCGCCAGCACGCCCGCGTAGAAGCCCGCGCTGGTGCCCACGTCCAGCCAGTGTTCGCCGGGGTGCGGGCGGCACAGCGCCGTGAAGTAGGCCGCCTCAGCGCACAGGGACAATGGCCCGCCGGTCAGCAGCGACAATGACCGGGCACGCCACAGCGCGTAGCCCCGCGCGGTAACTTCCAGAAAATTACTGCGCTGGGCGGGCGTTCGCCGGTATGTCTGAGGGTCTGGAGCTAAGTTTACAGTTCCTTCAAGTTGCCTGCCGGGTTGCATGCAGCCATTATGCTAGGCAGATCAGGGCTTTTGCTGGAGAGCTTGCTTTACGGAGGACACACGACATGGAACCAAACAAAGGACTCGGCGGGTCACTCATAGACGTCTTCGACGCCGCCGTGAATCTCATCAAGACCGAGGCGGGCGTGCTGGGCAAACGCGCCGCCGACACGGCCAAAGCCAAGGGCGTCGGCGTGGTGCTGCTGCTCTCGGCCACCGGACCTCTGATTCTCGGCCTGATCTTTATCATCCTGGCGGTCTTTTACGGCCTGATGCGGCTGGGCCTGGGCGCCTGGGCGGCGGCGCTGTTCATCGCGCTGGCCAGTTTCGGCCTGACCGGTGTGCTGGTCATCATCGGCCTGCGCCGCCTCTCGGCCCCCGTGAAAGCGGATACAGGGAGTGCCCCGGACTACGACCTGAAGGTGCCCTACACCGCCAAGGTCAGCGACCTGAAGGGCGACCCCGAACTGGTCGGGGGCCGCGCCAGAGTCACCCCAGGCCAGCAGCAGGGCGGGGTGCAGACCGTCCACCTGCACGGCGGCGCCAAGGTCGAAGGCACCGGGCGCAGCGCCATAGAAGGCCGTGACAAGCAGGACATCGTGCCGAGTACGCCCCAGGCGGGCAACAACAGCGGCGACGGTCCGGTGAGCGGTCCTACAAGCAGCCCGGTGAGCGGTCCTACGAGCAGCACAGACGCCGGTCATCACGGCCAGAAACTCGAAGGGGCCGGACCCCAGGTGCCCGACAAAAGCAGGGCCGCCCAGGCCGAGGGTATTCCGGTGAGCACCAAACCGACGTATAAAGAAGAGATGAAAAAAGGCGGCTACTGAAGTGATGGCTACTGAAGTGATATGGACTTCGACTGAATCCCGTACAGAGTGCGGGGCAAATCCGACCAGCGGGAGCAAGAGTGAGTACGGGTGCTGCGGTATGCACGCGCAGGCGGCGCTTTTCCGACGGTGCGGGAATGGAGCGCAATCCGTATGAGTGAGCGCGAGGAAGCCAGAATCCGGCTGCAAGAATCGGTGGACCAGCTCGGCGAGCAGGCCAGCTTGCACGCCCGCATGCAACGCGAGCCGCTCAAAATGCTGGGCGTCGCCAGCGGTGTGGGCGCCGTCATCGGCCTGCTGCTGGGCCGCAGCCTGTCCAAAACCAGAAAAATCTACGTGGACGACACCCTATCGAAAAAAGACCAGAAGGCTTTTTCCAAAGCCCAGGCCCGGCACAAGGGCGCTACGGGCGGCATCAGCGGCGCGATTCTGGCGACGGCGGGCACCTTCGCCTTCCGATTCCTTCAGGAGCGCTATCTGGCGCCTAAACTCGCCGAGCTGACCGAGAAGCTGCTGAGCAAAGCCGAGGCGTCTCAGCCGGGCGCGGGCAAAGCGGCGAGCAAGCCGAAGACCTTGAAGGCACCTCAGACCAGCGGGTCGGAGCCTGGCAAGCCCAGAGCCGACACGCCCAAAGCCAGCACGCCCAGAGCCAAGACGCCCAAAGCCGACAAATCCAGAGCCAGCAAGGACGTGGTGGTGCGCGACTTCCGGGCGCCCAGCGAGCAGGCCCACGCCGACCCGCAGGGCAACCTGAACGTGACCCGTGCCCAGCAGACCGCCGGACAGGTCGCCTTCGCCGCCCGCGACGTACCGGTGCGCGACTTCCGCCTTCCCAGCGAAAAGGCCCACGCCGACCAGTACGGCACGGTGCTCCCGCTGCCCCCCGCCGCCAGAGCCGAGGCCGCGCCGGAAACGACGCCGGAAACGCCGAAGACGGTGCTGGAGAAAAAGTAGTAAACGAATCGGAATGCAGGCCCGGATGATAAATGCAGGCCCGGATGATAAACGTCTGGGCCTGTTTACTGGGCTTTTTGTACGCTCAGTTCTTCAGGCGCCCCTGGCCGCTGTCTCGTTCGTAGAGGCGGGTGAGGTGGCGGGTGACTTCCCGGCCCAGGGCCAGCAGTTCGTTTTCGCTCACCAGATGCAGCCGGAACTGGCCGTGGGGACCGTATTCGCCCACGTAATCCTGGCCGTCACGGCGGACCCGGATCAGCACCTCGCACAGACCCAGCCGGAACCAGGCGGCGGACCAGCTTCCCAGCGGCGGCGGCCTGAGCTTGGTGGCCGGATCGCTGGTCAGCTCGGTGGCGACGTTGTTGAGCGGCAGTCCCGGCCCGCTGGCGTGCCGCAGCGCATGGTAGAGCGCCATCAGGAACGCCTCGCAGGTCTGCGCCTCGGCCTGACGCTCCGGCGCCGACGCCTCAGTGGCCCGCTGGAGGGCGTCGAAGTCGCTCATGGCAGGTCCGTCCAGGCCGTAACCATCCAGCTTAGATTCCGTCCATTCTCGGCACATCCGGCACCGCACTGGACGCGCCTACCATTCCCGAAACCCAAGTTCCCGAAACGCAAGCTCCCGAAACCCAAGCCTTTTCCAACTCGCTTCGCTCGGAAAAATTCCGAGGTGAGGAATTCTTCGGAATCCATTGCTACTCCTCGACCTCCAGTTCCTCGGCGGCGCGTTTTCCGGCCAGAAACTCCAGGCCCGCCCACATGAACTCGTCGAGGTCGCCGTCGAGCACGCCAGCGCTGTCGTGGCGCATCACGCCGGTGCGGTGGTCCTTGACATACTGCTTGTCGAGCACGTAGCTGCGAATCTGGTTGCCCCACTCGATCTTCTTCTGCTCGCCCCGCGCCGCCATCTCTTCAGCCTCGCGCTTGCGGAGTTCGATGTCGTACAGGCGCTGCTTGAGAATCTGGAGGGCGATGTCGTGGTTCTTGATCTGGCTGCGCGTCACCTGCGAGGCCACCGCGATCCCGCTGGGAATGTGGGTCAGCCGCACGGCGGAGTCGGTGGTGTTGACGCCCTGCCCGCCCGCACCCTGCGAGCGGAACACGTCGCGGCGCAAATCGGAGTCGGGAATGTGAATATTGATCTCTTCGGGCGGCACTTCCGGCACCACGTCCACCGAGGCGAAGGAGGTGTGGCGGCGGTTGTTGCTGTCGAACGGAGACACGCGCACCAGCCGGTGAACGCCGTGTTCGGGCGCCATCATGCCGTAGGCCCGCTCGCCGCGAATAATAAATTCGGCGCTGGTGATTCCGGCCTGGTCACCGTCCTGCTGGTCGATCAGCTCGACCTTGTAGCCGCGCCGCTCGCCCCAACGCATGAACATCCGCTCCAGCATCCCGGCCCAGTCCATACTCTCGGTGCCGCCCGCGCCGGATTTGACCCGCACGATGGCGGCGGCCTCCGAGTGCTTCATGGTAAACAGCGTTTCGCGGTACAGCTCGTCCACAGCGGTTTGCAGGCGGGACTGCTCCTCGGCGAGCATCTCGGCTTCGTCGGGTTCAGCCGTCTCCAGCATCTCGGATAGGCCGTCGGCGTCTGACTTGAGGCCACCGTAGGCGTCCACCAGTTTACGCAGGCCACCGGCTTCCTGGTTGACCTGCCGGGCGCGTTCGGGCTTGTTCCACAGGTCGGGGTCGCTCAGGTCGCGGTCTAGTTCGCTTAAGCGGCGCGTTTTGCCAGGAATGTCAAAGATACTCCCGGAGCGCGGCCAGTTTTTCGAGCAGTTCTTGCATGGCACTCTCCCTTCTGCCGGTCACGCTTTGAAGCGGCCAGCAGGCAGAGGCGGAGTATAGCGCCTGGAGGCTTGTGGCTTGTGGCTTGTGGCTTGTGGGCAGGGCGGGATGGGCTTACCGGCGCGGGTAGAGACCGAGCTGGGTTCGCAGTGAAGCAGACAGACTCTGCAACTGCTCCCCGGTCACGCCGAAATCGAGCCAGATCTGACCCGGCTCGCCGTCCAGCCGGGCTTGACCGGGTACTCCTGCCAAGGGCGGCAGAACTTCATGCGAGAGGTACACCCGGAACGTCGCCGGAGCGCCGCCCGGATGACCGTTATGAACCTCAACCTCCAGATTCGGTTCAGTGAAGGAGATGTGTGTAGAAAGGCGCTGGGTCTACCATCCTGAAACTACAGCGATATTGGCGGCAACCTCACTCAACTACTCGGCTGTGCGCTCCAAGTCTACCGTTTCGAGTGCCGGGTCAGTTCGTTACAAACTGTCTTGAGCCGACGGTCAACCTGAGCCGAACATTGAGCCAGTTTGCGTCCAAGTCGTGCTCGGTCAACTCAGGAAGCTGATAGCCGGTGGCTTCCAGTTCGAGTGAGAGCTGATCCTCGCTCAGTTTCGTGAGCTAACCCCCTCCAACTCGTCCCAGAACCCTTTCTCCCACGGCCAGGCGCGGCCTCCGGTCAGGCGGCGGGTGGCCCTCAACGTCAGCCAGGCGGCGGCGCCGTAGAACAGCAGATCGAGGATGATGGCCAGCGGGAACAGCAAGGCGTGGGCGTAGGCCACCTGGGCGTTGAACCCGACCACCCCGAAGGGCAGCGTGACCAGCCGGACCGTCACGAAATAACTCGCCAGGCCGAGCACCACCGCCTTCATCGCCACCAGGCCCGTCGCCCAGCTCAGGGCACGGCGCACCGGGGGCAGGGCCAGCGCCCGCGAGAGCTGACGCGCCCGCGCCGGAGTATCGGGCGAGACGATGCCGTAGAACAGGAACTCGAACAGGGGGCGGCGAAGCAGCAGCGACACCAGGCAGGCCAGCACCAGCAGCAATGAGTGCGAGGCGTCCTTGAGCGCGAAATACACACCGTCGAGCCGCAGGAAGCTGACCACCGCGCCGCTGAGGGCACCGGCCAGCAAAAAAATGCCGAAGGGGTTGAGCATCCGCCGCCGGAGGGTATCCAGCACGATGTAGAGCGTGGGCAGCAGCCCGGCCAGCACGTAGACGCCGTAATTGCCGAGCGTCTGCGACAGGTCCGGCAGGTGAAACAGGTGCGGACTCAGCAGCGCATACGGCAGCACGAAGGTAAACGCCACGTCCAGACCGAGGTGGACCAGGCGGCGCCAGGCCAGGCGGTGAGCGCGAGGTCTGGACCCTGGCTGAACAGGTTCTGGCGCTGCTTCTGAACTCTGCACCGGCTTCGTCACGGTCCCAGTCTAGTGGCCCCAGTGTCTAGTAGACCCAGTGTCTAGTGGCCCCAGTCTAGCGGCCCGGCCCGGACTCATTCAGGCGGTCTAGACGGGCAGCCTTTCCCAACCAGTCAGGTCCGATTTGGCCCTGGGTCAGCTCAGGAGGGTGTGTTACGCTTCGTATATGACTGATACCCTCACCCGACCTGCCACCGGCCAGCGCGACCCAGTTCGTGACACTGCGGTCTTCGACCTGATCTCACAGGAAGCCGAGCGCCAGCGCACCGGCCTGGAGCTGATCGCCTCGGAGAACTTCACCAGCGCGGCGGTGCGGGAAGCGGTGGGCAGTATCGTCACCAACAAGTACGCCGAGGGCTACCCCGGTAAACGCTGGTACGGCGGCTGCGAGGTCGTGGACCAGATCGAGACGCTGGCCATCGAGCGGGCCAAGGCACTCTTCGGCGCCGAGTGGGCCAACGTCCAGCCGCATTCGGGCAGCAGCGCCAACATTGCCGTGTACGGCGCCCTACTGAAGCCCGGCGACACCGTACTGGGCATGGACCTCTCGCACGGCGGGCACCTGACGCACGGCTCGCCGGTCAACTTTTCGGGCATGAACTATAAGATCGTGGGCTACAAGGTTGACCAGGGGACCGAGCTGATCGACATGGGCGCCGTGCGTGCCCTGGCGCACGAGCACCGGCCCCAGATGATCATCGCCGGAGCCAGCGCCTACAGCCGCGTCATCGACTTCGCGGCCTTCCGGGCCATCGCCGACGAGGTGGGGGCCATCCTGTTCGCCGACATCGCGCACATCGCCGGACTGGTCGCCGCCGGGGTGCATCCCAGCCCGCTGCCGCACGCGCACGTGGTCGCCACCACCACCCACAAAACCCTGCGCGGGCCAAGGAGTGGGTTGCTGCTCTCCAGTGACCTCGACATCGCCGCCCGGCTGGACCGCTCGATCTTCCCCGGTCACCAGGGCGGGCCGCTGGAGCACGTCATCGCGGGCAAGGCGGTGGCCTTCGGTGAGGCGTTGACACCGGAGTTCAGGGCCTACTCGGCCCAGGTCGTCAGGAACGCGCAGGCGATGGCCACCGAGTTCCAGAGACTGGGCTACCGGGTCGTCTCCGGCGGCACCGACAACCACCTGTTCGTCCTCGACCTGCGCCCGCACGGCCTGAACGGCACCAAGGCGACCAAGGCGCTCGACGCCAACCACATCACCATCTCCAAATCCACCCTGCCCTTTGATACCGAAAAGCTGATCCACGGCGGCGGCATCCGCATCGGCACGCCCGCCGTGACCACACGCGGCATGACCGAGGCGCACATGCCCACCATCGCGGGCCTGATCGACCGGGCGCTGAAGGGTGAGGACGTGAAGGCCGAGGTGCATGCCTTCGCCAGCGGGTTCGATCTGCCGTAAGCGAAGTGGAGCAAAGAAGGCGACCCTGGAGAGTGGGTCGCCTTCTTTGTTCGGGTTGGACGATTATCAGTAGCGTTCGGTCCAGGCTGGAGTGACGATGAAGTGGTAAATGCGGCGCACCAACTTGACGATAAATTGGTCAGGCGATCTGAGAAACGGCAACACCAGAAAAAGACCAGCGCAAAAGAGTACCGAGAAGGCCGTCAAAAAGGTGAATGGTTTGGAGAAGTCCAGAATCCAGAGCCAGCCTGAGCCTTTGGCATGATCGAAGGCGGAGAATGTGCAGGAAACCAGTATAATAGCAGCAACGAGAGGCATATTCGGCTTCATGCTGACATAGCGCCCCCGAAGCCACTTCACAGCCAGCGGTCCACGGCAGGCGAGAGTTTGCCACCGTTGAGACGTTTAATCAGCGACCGGACCAGATAAAGCGCAAGCTCTACCGCAATGGCTACGACGATGTACCAGCCGATGAAGGCCCAAAATTCCAGTTTATTTGCGCCTCCGATGAGAAAGACGACGATCACCGTTGTCAGAACAATCGGAATGGTTGATTTGGCAAACCATATTGAGATCCATTTTTTCAGCATTACTCCAGAATCCCCTACTTCAGCGTGATCTTCAGCGGCTCCGGCGTCGGCACCGTCAGCTCGACCTGCTGCGCGGCGTAACCGTCGGCAGCGACGCTGAGGGTGTAAACGCCGGGCGTGTCGAGCTTCACGGCGCCGGGCGCCTGCCCCACCAATGCTCCGGCCTGGAGTTGGCTACCGGCTGGAGCGCTGACCAGATTGATGTTGACCGGGGCGCTCAGGGCCTCGCCGCTACTGCCGACGAGTTGCGAGGTGACCGTGCAGCAGCCAGGAACCGTAACCGCTAGCGCAGGCCGGTTGACCAGTCGCCCGATCAGCAACGTGACCAGCAACACCACCGCCGCGCCGATCAGCCAGAGCGGGTTGACCGCCCGCCGCGCCCCCGACTGGCCGAATAACGACTGGCCGAATAACGACTGGGCAGACGAATCCGCCGCGCCGCCCTGCCCCTCCTTGACCGCCTTCCACGAGCCGTCCTGGCTCCAGCCGATCTTGACCGGTTTGAGCTGACGGGGCGAGAGCCTGCGCGGCGCCGTGTTGCGGCCCAGCGGCGAGGCAGCCGAATCAGGCGTGGTCGGGTGAGCGGTGGGCGGGTCAGCGAGAAGCGCAGACGCGGCCACCGGCTCGGCTTCGGATACTTTCGTATCGGTCGGTGGCGCGTCGGTCAGAGGCAGGGCAGCAGCGAAGACGGGTGGCGATTCAGGCCTCCGGGCAGCGGGCTTGAGGAGTGAAACCGCCGCCACCTCCGGCAAGACCGCTTCCGGCGGCAACGCAGACGCTTCCGGCGGCAACGCAGACGCCTCCGGCAGCAACGCAGACGCTTCCGGCGCCGCGTTCGCCGAGGCTGCCTCGTTGGGCTGCACCTCGTCCCAATCGAGAAGTGGAGCGCTGCCGCCTCTGGCCGTCTCGGCGGCGGGCGCGTCTGAAGAGGCGGGCGCCACGGCCAGCACATCCAGGTTGACCGCCTGCACTGGTTTGGTCGGCGCTGGTTTGGTCGGCAGCGGTCCGGTCTGCCCTGAATCGTTGTGCGGCGTCGGTGCCGAACCGCCCTGATCCGAACCGCCCTGACCCGGAATGCTCAGGTCCGGGCTGACTGAAGGCGCACCTGCCACCTCATGCTCATGCGCGTCCGGGTCAGCGACCAAGGGCAGGGGCGTGGGAGGCGCAGGCACCGCCACCTCGGCGGCGCGGGGGTGCAGGGGCGCCTCCACGATCAGCGGCGTGCGCTCCGGCGGCAGCGGCGGCCCGGCGTTGAAACGGGCCAGGGCGTCGCGGGCGCTGGGCCGCTGGGCCGGGTAAGGGCTGAGCAGGTCGCTCAGGCCCGCCGGGAGCGGTCCCATCCGCAGCAAGGTCACGCCCAGGGCGTAGAGGTCGGCGGCGGAGCTGACGCCGCCTTCCGGCGCGGCCAGGGCACCCTGCGCCTCGCCCCAGGGGAGCCCGGCGCCGCCCAGTCTCACGTCGCCGTTCCACTCCCACAGTTGCGAGGGGCCGACGCCGCCGTGAATCAGTCCGGCCTCGTGCAGCGCGTTGAGCGCCCGCAGGCCACCCAGCGCGGTTTGCAGCGGGTCGCGGGCCTGGGCGGCGTGCGGCGGCAGTTCGCAGGACACGTACGCCTGACCGTGCTGCACACCGGCCTCGGCGTAGGGCAGCAGCGAGGGCGTGTCGGGCAGGTCGGGCAAGGCCACCGCCTGGGGCAGCAGGTACACCAGCGCGGGCATCCCGGTCAGGCGGTCCAGGGCGTGCAGCGTGACCACAGGCCGGGCAGCGCCGTGTTTGGATGGCGTGTCCAGCGCTCTGGCGGCCACGAACGGCCCGACGGTCTTCATGAACGCAAGTATAGGTCAAAGCCGCCGTTGGAATGCCGGGCAGCCCGTCATGCGGCGGGGCAGACCAGCCTGGCGCCCACACCGTCCAGACCTGACACCCGCCCGCGCCCAGGCGAGCCCCACACCGCTTAGAGCAGTACTCCGCATTACGCCACGGGGAAAACAGCCTCCCCGCGCCTCCACTCTGCGCCTTGCTCAGTTAAAACTACTCGCTCCGCTCGGTCATAAAAAGGGTCTTTTTGTGACATCTGCTCTAATTATGACATCTGCTCTAATGTGACGCCTCGCCTTGCCGAGCACGCCCGGATGAGATACAAGTGCAGGGTATGCGAGAAGCCGTGCTGGGTGCCCTGCGCACCGTCAACGACCCGGAGCTGCACCGCGATCTGGTGTCGCTGGGGATGATCGAGCGCATCGACGTGGACGGCGGCAGTGTGACCGTCAAGGTCAACCTGACCACGCCCGCCTGCCCGATGAAGGCGACCATCGAGCGCGACGTGCGCGAGGCGGTCATGACCGTGCCCGGCGCGGAGTCGGTGAGCGTCGAGTTCGGCGCCCAGGTGCGCGTGACCGGCACGCCCGCCATGCCCGGCGTCAAGCACGTGCTGCTGATCGGCAGCGGCAAGGGCGGGGTGGGCAAGTCGTCGGTGGCCGTTAATATTGCCTGTGCGCTGGCCAACAGCGGCGCGGCGGTGGGGCTCCTCGACGCCGACGTCTACGGCCCCTCGGTGGCGCACATGCTGGGTCAGAGTGAGGCCAAACTCGTCGGCAACGCCGAGCGCAAGATGCTGCCTATTCAGGCGCACGGGGTCAGGTTCATCAGCATGGCCAACCTCTCCCCCGCCGGTCAGGCGCTGATCTGGCGCGGTCCGATGCTGCACTCGGCCATCAAGCAGTTCCTGAGCGACGCGGCCTGGGGCGAACTCGATTACCTGATCGTGGACCTGCCGCCCGGCACCGGCGACGTGCAGCTCTCGATTACCCAGAGCGTGCAGGTGACCGGCGCCGTGATCGTGACCACGCCCCAGGACGTGGCGTTGATCGACGCGGCGCGGGCCATCGACATGTTCCGCAAGGCCAACGTGCCGCTGCTGGGCGTCGTCGAGAACATGAGCTACTTCGTGGCCCCCGATACCGGCGCGGTCTACGACATTTTCGGGCGCGGCGGCTCGCGCAAGCTGGGCAGCCACCAGCTTCTCGGCGAGGTGCCGCTCGACACCGAGGTCCGCCGGGACGCCGACGCGGGCACGCCCGCCGTGATCGCCCATCCGGACAACCCCGCCGCCAGAGCCCTGATCCAGATCGCCGAGAACCTCGCCGGACGGGTCAGCGTCCAGACCCTCTCCGAGTTGCCGATGGCGCAACTGGCCTGAAGATGACCGCCACCCAAATGACCGCCACCCAAATGACCGCCACACAGTTGCCGAGCGAACGTTCAGCCAGTGCGGCCCCGACTGGCGCAAACGCCGCCAATCCAGCCCCGACCACCTCAGCGCCCACCTCCGAGCGCACCAAGAGCAGGCTGCTGGAGGCGGTCAAGACCTGCGGCGCCGCCACCGCGCAGGCCCTGGCCGACCGGCTGAGCCTGACCGTACCCGCCATCCGGCGCCACCTGCAAGACCTGCTCGACGCCGGGCAACTGGCGGTGCGCACCGAGAAACCCGGCGGGCGCGGGCGGCCCCAGCACGTCTATGCGCTGACCGAGGCGGGCGAGGCGACCTTTCCGCAATTCTACGCCGCGTTGTGTGTGGACGTGCTGACCCAGGTGCAGACGCTGTTCGGCGAGGGCGCCGTGATGCAGGTGATGGACGCCCAGCGCGGCGCCATGCAGGCCAAGCTCGCGCCACTGATCGGCGAGGGCGGCGATCTGGCCGAGCGCCTGCAACGGCTAGCCGAGGTGCTGCGCGAGCAGGGGTACGCGGCCCGGCTTCACCAAGAGGGCGGCCAGTGGTTTCTAACCCAGCACAACTGTCCGGCGCCCGCCGTGGCCCGCGCCTTTCCGGAGCTGTGCCACAGCGAACTGAGCCTGTACAGCGAGCTGCTGAGCGTGCCGGTGGTGCGAGAGGCCAAGATTTCCTGCGGCGCGTCGGAATGCCGCTACAAGGTCGGCTGATGGGTACGGGGGGTAAGGGGCTCTACAGCGTGGTGGCCTGGCCCACCGCCGAACTCGCCGAGTGGCTGCTGGAGGTCCAGGGCCGCCTGGGACTGTGCGGCTTTGGGGAGCCTCACCTGAATCTGCGGGTGCCCTTCGAGTACGCGGGCGACCCCCAGACGCTGATTCAGGAGGTGCGGCGTTGCCTGGACGGCGCGGCGCCCTTTGAAGTGGAGTTTTTGCGCTGGCGCAAGTTTCCGCACATCATCTTTCTGGAATACGCGCTGAGCGGGCCGCTGCAACGGCTGCACGAACGGTTGCTGAGCATCCCCGGTGCGCCAGGCAGCCCGTATGACGGCGAGACCTTCATCCCGCACCTGTCGCTGGCCATCGGCGTCTGCGCCTGGGCCGAGAATGACGTCTGGGAGACCTTGCAGACCCTGAACCCGCCCCAGAGCCGCTTCGCCGTCAGCGCCACCTCACTGACCCGCGAGAGCGGCGGCGAGCTGCGAGAGGTGCATACCTTCCCGCTGGGCGAGGTGCTGGTGGGCGTCTGAACCCTCAGCGCCAGGCGTCCCGTTCGCGCCGCACGAAGGCCCGCAGATCGCTGGCCGGGCGGCCCAGCACCTCCTCCACCGTGCGGGTGACGCGCCCGGCGCGGCCCAGGCGGGCGACGGTGTACTCGGCCAGCATGAACAGCGCGAAGCTGAGCGCCACGCCGCGCAGAACGCTGAGGCGCACGAATTCCAGTGCGCTCGGATCGGCGTGGCGGATGGTCTGCCCCAGCTCGTCACTCAGGAGGGCGGCGACCTCGAAGTAGTCAGGGGCCGCCGGACCGGTCAGGTCGTAGGCGACCCTGGCATGGCCTTCTCGCAGGGCCAGCGCCGCCACTTCGGCCACGTCCTGCGCGTCCACCATGCTGGTGCGGCCACGCCCGGCAGGCACGAACAGCTCGCCGCGCCGCTTGATATCGTCACGGTGCGTGGTGGAAAGGTTCTGCATGAAGTAACTGGCCCGCAGCAAGACCCATTCCAGGCCGGAGCGTTCCAGCAGCCGCTCGATCCGGCGGTGGGGCAAGGCGGGCACCTTCTCGGCGCCCAGAATCGACAGGAAGACCACCTGACGAATGCCCTGAGCTCTGGCCGAGATGAGCAGCGCCCCCACCTGGGCCGTCGTCGTGCCGGGCGGCCACATCAGAAACAGCCTGGGGCAGCCTTGCAGGGCCGAGTAGGTGGTCGGGGCGGCCAGATCGAAATACGCGGCCTCACCGGAGGGTTCGGTCCACTTCTCAGGTGAGCGCAGCCCGACCCGGAACGCCGCACCCGCCGCACCCAGCGCCCGCGCCACGCCGCCGCCGACCCGCCCGCTGGCGCCCATGACGAAAATCCGTTCGCTGTTCAAAACGCCGCCACCTGCCCGTCGGCCCGGCTCTCGCTGCCGCCCATCAGGACGCCGTGCTCACCGCGCCAGATGATCTGACCGCGCCCGAAGCTGGCCCGTTCCGGCTGCACGCTGACCTGATGGCCCCGCGCAGAAAGCGCTGAGCGCACCTCACCGCCCAGCTCCGGCTCGACTTCCACGCGCTGCCCGCCCAGCCACTGCCAGCGGGGCGCGTCGAGGGCCGCCTGGGGGTTGAGGCCGGAGCGTAGGGTGTTCAACACCACCTGCACATGGCCCTGCGGCTGCATGAAACCGCCCATCACGCCGAACGGCCCCACCGGACGGCCCTGGCGCGTCAGGAAGCCGGGGATGATGGTGTGATACGGGCGCTTGCCGGGCGCGAGCACGTTCGGATGGCCCGCCTGGAGGCTGAAGTTATGCCCTCTGTTGTGCAGCGCCACCCCGGTTCCCGGCACCACCACGCCGCTGCCAAAGCCCATGTAGTTACTCTGGATGAAGCTGACCATGTTGCCCTGACCGTCGGCGGTGGCGAGGTAAACGGTGCCGCCGCTGCCGGGCGAGTCGGTTTGGGGATCGCGGGCCGACGAGCCGATCAGAGACCGCAACTCGTTCTGATGCGCTTCGGAAAGCCACTGCTCGACGGGCACCTCAACCTGCCTGGGATCGCCCAGGGATCGGTGGGCGTCGGCGAAGGCCAGCTTGACCGCCTCGATCTGTCGGTGCAGCGAGGCCGGATCGTCGCGCCCCGGCGGCAGCTCCAGCTTGTCCAGCACGCCCAGAGCGATCAGGGCCACCACACCCTGCCCGTTGGGCGGCAGCTCCCAGATCTCGTGGTCGCCATACCGGGCGCTGATCGGCCTGACCCACTCGGAGGCGTGTCCGGCGAGGTCGTCGCCGCTGAGGTGGCCACCCGCCGCCTGGCCCGCGTCATGGATGCGCTGGGCGGTTTGGCCGGTATAGAAATCCTCGCCGCCGCTTGCCGCCATCAGTTCCAGCGTGCGGGCGTGCGCCTCAGAGGCCCAGACGGCGCCGGGGGCTGGGATAAATCCAGGCGGCATGAACACCTTGAACCATTCACTGAACTGCGGACTGGCCACCGCGCCGTAGATCTGCGCCGCCCGTGCCCAGTGGCGGGCCACCTCCGGGCTGAGTGGATAACCCTGGCGGGCGTAGTGAATGGCGGGTTCGAGCAATCGGGCGAACGGCAATCGTCCGGCGCGGGCGTGCAGATCGGCCCAGCCGCGCACGGCGCCGGGGATCGTCACGGGGGTCCAGCCGTGGCGGGGCATGGGCTGGCCGTTCAGGGCGTCCAGCGTCAGCCGGGCGGGCGCCGCGCCGCTGGCGTTCAGGCCCAGCAGTTCACCGCCGTGCCACAGCAGCGCGAAGTTGTCGCCGCCGATCCCGTTGCTGGTCGGTTCGAGCACCGTCAGGGCGGCGGCGGTGGCGATGGCGGCGTCTGCTGCGGTGCCGCCTTCCCGCAGCACAAACAGCCCAGCCTGGGCGGCCAGCGGCTGCGAGGTCGCCACCATGCCGCCGCGTGCCAGCACCGGCTGACGGGTGGAGCGGTAGGGGTTGTCTGGATTCACCGCTTCAGTGTAGGGAGGGTGGGCAGAATACGGGGTGGATTGAGGGACGGTGAAGGTGGTGGGCTTGCTGACAAGGCGGCTGGATGTGCGGGTGGCGGTGGGGTTGCGTTGCATGGGCTTTAGCACTGTGCTAATGCGTCGGCTCCCCCACCCCCCAGCGGTCAGGCCCGATAGGTGCCGTTCTGAATAAGACGCCCCCGCCCCGGTGGGGCGTAACTGGCCACAGGTTCGGGGACGGCGTCTTGGGCAGAACGGACTGTCGTCGTGAACGGACGCGCCTGGGCACGCCACTCCTCCCCATGAGGACGCCTGCCCGCCCCTCACCTCTCTTGATTAGGC
>NZ_JANYGJ010000030.1 GCF_025362455.1 Deinococcus sp.
CGGCCATCTTTCAGGCGCACCGCCGAACCCAGCGCCTGCCCGTCTTTGGTCTTCAGGGCGGTGGTGGCGGCGCCCGGCTCGGCCTGGTAGCGGCCCAGTTGCTGCTCCGGGGTCGCAGAGCTCAGGCGCGGCACCAGGACCAGCGCGGCGACCACGGCGGCGGTCAGCGCCAGCGCGAACAGCGGCCCATACGGCAGGCGGGCTCTGGGCGGCGCCTCGCTCAGCTTCAGGTTGCCGGGCGGCTGGGTCTTTACGCTCTGCGTTGCCTCGCTCTGGGCCGCATCCAGGCGTACCCGGTCGAGCAGTCGCCTGGCCGCGCCCACAGGCACGGGAGCGGCTTCGGCGAGTCCGGCCAGGGTGCCCTGCATCACGCCCAGCTCGGCTCTCCAGGCGGGGTCGCGCTCCAGGCGGGCTGCTACCCGCGCCGCCGCTTCGGTCTCCAGGAGGCCGAACGCATACAGGCTGAGCTGTTCGAGTTCGTTGGGTTGCAGTTCTCTACGCGTCATGCGGACCACCTCCCTGGGCGGCATTGGCATCTGAAAGGGTCGAGGTTGGAGTTTCTAGAAACACCCGCATCTGGGACAGGGCGCGGCGCAGGTAGGTCTTGACACTGCCGAGGGGAATGTTGGTGCGCTCGGAGAGTTCACTGTGCGAAAAGCCCTGGTAAAAGGCCAGCACCACCAGCGTCTTCTCCGGCTCGCCCAGAATATCCACGGCCCGCTGGGCGATGACCTGCTCGATTCGGTCCGGGGCCGCCGTGGGCGCGTCCCATTCCTCCAGGCTCAGGCCCACGTCGGGCCGGTCCCGCAGCGCCTGGAGCATCCGGTTGTGGGCGATGGTGACCAGCCAGGTCTTGACGCTGGCCCGGCCCGGATCGAAGCGTCCCGCCGCCTTCCAGGCATTGAAAAAGGCGTCCTGCACGCAGACTTCGATGTCGTCTTGCTGGCGCAGCATCCGGCGCCCCAGGCCGTAGAGGTAGGTGGCGTAGCGACCATGCAGGGTCTCCAGCGCACTCTCGTCGCCCCCGGCCATGCGGGCCATCAGCACTTCGTCGGTATCTTCCACGTGGCGCTCAGGCTAGCACGGCCATTTTTCCACCGGTGAGTGCCCCAACACCCACGCCCATCAGGTTCCCGTGCCCGTCATGTTTCAGAGGAGCCGCCTGGCCCGCGCCGACCCATCACCGGCTCGGTCCCCGCAAAATCCACCGGATCGGGCGCCCCGGCGTCCAGGTTGTGCAGGGCGGGCGATGGGCGCAGCGGACCCGGCGAGGCGGTGCGCCTGAAGCTCGTCACCCGCGCCGCCGTGCGCTCGCCTTGGCCCTGTTTCCAGCGCAGGGCAGCCGCCAGCACCGCCACCACCGCCGTCATGGCCAGGCCGAGGACCATCACCCCGACGAACTCATCCATCATCGCCCTGCCTTGCATTCAGCATCCATTCAACACTGACATTCAACGTTGCCATCCTTTGCGGCCCGACATCGAGTCCCCACCTGCGTTCCGGGCGGCTCAACAGGAGTTAAGCGCACCAGCCGGGTTTGGATGTGACGCCCCCCATCACCAGGCTCCGGCACGAACCCCAAGCGCCGTCCAGGTCAGCGCGATTTCAGCTCGGTCCAGATGCGGTCGTAGATGCGCCGGGTGCGGTTGCCCTGCAACTCGCCGATGAATTCGAGTTTGCCGTTCTGGAAGTCTTTGGGGGGCGGGTTGAGCGCCGGGGTGTTTTTGAGCAGCTCGCTGAGGTAGGGCTTGGCCGCCAGGTTCGGCGTCGAGTAGTAGGTGAAGTTGCTGATCGCCGCACCGACTTTGGGTTGCAGCACGTAATCGATGAATCGGTGCGCCAGTTCGGCATTGCGGCTGGACTTCAGCACCACCAGCGTATCGAGGCTGATGGTGGTGCCCTCACGCGGCAAGAACACCTGCACGTTGGGGTTTTCCTCGGTGGCGATCAGCAGGTCACCGACGTAGATCTGGCCGTAGTCCACGCTGCCCGCCAGCAACTGATTGCGGGTGCCGGGGCCGCCGTCGAAGCCCCTGAAGCCGCGCTTGGCGACCACGCGGCGCAGCAGGTCACGGGCGGAGCGCAACTCGGCCACGCTGCTGGTGTTGACGCTGTGGCCCAGGTATTTCAGCGCCGCACCGATCACCTCGCGGGGGTCGTCGAGCAGCACGAAGCTCAGCGTGTCGCTGGGGCCGAAGATCAGCGACCAGGCGCGGGGATCAGGTGTGCTGCGGTCACGCCGGTAGGCCAGGCCCGTCGCGGCGAACTGGTACGGCACGCTGTAGACACCGCCGGGGTCGTAGTCCAGGCGCGGAAACAAATTGCCCATGTTTTTCAGGTTGGGCAGCAGGGTTTTATCGAGCTTACGCAGCAGCCCGGCGCGGATCATGCCCGGCACGGCGTAGTTGCTCGGCACCGCCAGGTCGTAGTTCGAGCCGCCGCCCGCCAGCTTGGCGAGCATGCTCTCGTTGCTCTCGTAGGTGTCGGTGATGACCCGTGCGCCGAACTGCTTTTCGAAGTTCTTGACCACCTGCGGGTCGATGTATTCCGACCAGATGAACAGCCGCAGGGTCTTGCCGTCCCCCTGAACGGGTGTCACGCTTCCGGTCTGGGCGGCCTGTTTCCGGCAGCCGCCCAGCACGGCGCAAGACAGCAGGGCCAGTGTCAGCAGGCCAAATGCAAACCCGCGCTTCACGAGTCTTCCCTGCCCCGCCGGGCGCTGCGCCTGAACGCACTGCTGCGACCCGAAATCACGCTCGCCAGCACCAGCACCAGCGCCGTGACGCCCACCAGCAAAGCGCTCAGCGCGTTGATGTCGGGCGTGATGCCGCGCTTGACGTTGGTGTAGATCAGCACCGGCAGCGTCCGGAAGCCTGAGCCCGACGTGAAGTAGGTGACCACGAAGTCATCGAGCGAGAGCGTGAAGGCCAGCAGCGCCCCCGTCAGCACGCCGGGCAGCGCCAGCGGCAGGGTCACGCGCAGGAACGCTTGCAGGTCACTGGCGCCCAGGTCGCGGGCAGCTTCCTCCAGGCTGCGGTCATATCCGGCCAGGCGGGCGCGCACGGTCAGCGCCACGTAGCTGACCTGAAAGGTGACGTGGGCCAGCAGCACCGTCAGGAGGCCGTTGCTGAACGGCACCACCGTCCGGACCAGCGCGTAGAGCATCAGCAGCCCCACGCCCATCACCACGTCGGGGATGACGATGGGAATGACCATCAGGAAGGTCAGCGGGGTACGCCAGCGAAACGAGTAGCGCCACAGCCCGAAGCCCAGCAAGGTGCCCAGCACGGTACTCACCAGCGTGCTGGGAATAGCCACCAGCAAGGTTCCCAGCAGCGCCTCGCGCACGTCGGAGCGGCCAAACAGCACGCCGTACCACTTGAGGGTAAAGCCTTGCCAGGTGGCCCCGAAGCGCGAATTGTTGAACGAAAACACGATCAGCACCAGAATCGGCAGGTACAAAAAGCCGTAGACCAGCCAGGAGTAGGCGGCGAGGGCGGGGGAGGTGCGGCGCATCAACGCGCTCCGCGCGGCTTGTGGCCTGTGGCTTGTGGCGTGTGGGGAGGGCGAAGGGGAGCTGTTGCGCCGCCGTCACTGACCCCGCTCTGGCGCCTGGCTCTAGCGCTGGCCTCCGTTCCCACTTCCCACTTCCCACACCCCACACCCATGTTCATATCAACTCCTCCAGACCCTTTTGCCCGGCCAGGCGGGCGTAGAGCCACAGCCCCAGCAGCACCGCGCCCAGCAGCAGGAAACTCAGCGCCGCGCCATAAGGCCAGTCGCCCGCCTGGCCGAACTGGTCTTGCACCAGGTTGCCGATCAGGGCCGTTTTGGAGCCGCCCAGCAGGTCCGAGACAATGAAGGTGCCCAGCGCCGGAATGAAGGTCAGGATCACGCCCGCGATCAGCCCCGGCAGCGTCTGCGGAAAGATGGCCGCCCAGAACGCCCGAACCGGCGTGGCGCCCAGGTCCTCGGCGGCCTCGACCAGTCGCCAGTCGACCTTTTCGACGCTGGAATACACCGGCAGCACGAAAAACGGCAGGTAGGCGTAGGTCATGCCCAGAAACACCGCCAGCGTGCTCGGCACCAGCCCGAACGGGCGCAAAATGATGATCCAGGCGTAGACCCGGATCAGGAAATTGACCCAGAACGGCAAGATCAGCAGCAGCAGCAACACGTTCTTGCGGCGCGGTGGCTGCGCGGCGATGTAGAAGGCCAGCGGGTAGCCCAGCAGCACGCAGACGAAGGTGCTGACTGCGGCCACCAGGACGCTGCGCAGCAGCACCCGCAGGTTGTCGGGCACCCACTCCTGAAACAGCGCGTCGTAGCCGAAGATGCGCTGCCAGTTCTCCAGCGTGACGGGGGCGCCGAGTTGCCCGACATCGGTGCGCGTCAGAAACGAGTAGGCCAGCAAAATCAGCGCCGGGCCGACCACGAAGATGACCAGCCAGACGGTGCCAGGACCGAGGCTGGCGAGGAATCGGCGGAAGCTCAGCATGGGAAAAAGTCCGAAGTATATTTCTGTTGTTGACTCACCGAGCAGGCGACATGAGTTGTTGATACGGGACGAAGTTGATACTCAGACAACTTGTTGGATCGCTCTTGACCCCTCTCCTTCAGAGCTGTACCAGTCGCCCCCTGCGGGAGAGGGGTGCTGCGAAGCAGCGGGGCGAGGGGGCTTCCGGGTAGCGTCCCCGCCCCATACATCAGATTCTCCCTCACCCCCTTCACCCTTCCTCCAGCACCATCAGGTTGCCCGGCGGCAGGTACAGCGCCACGTCTTCCTCGTAGTCGAAATCCTCGTCGGCGCCCAGGTCGGCGTTGAGCTGGAACACGATCAGGCGCTCACCGTTGGCTTTCAGCAGGTACTGGTTCTCGGCGCCGGTATACACGATGTCGTCCACGCGGGCACGGACCTCGTTGCCTTCGGTTTCGTCGTCGCGCTCCATGCGCAGTTTTTCGGGCCGGATGCTCAGCGTCACCGACTGGCCGATCTTGAGATGAGCGCCCTGGTGCGTCATCAGCGGGCCATGCACGGTCTGGACGGTGGCGCCTTCCGGAGTGACGGCCTTGACGGTGCCCTCGATCAGGTTGGAGCTGCCCAGAAAGTTCGCCACGAAGGCCGTGCGGGGGCGCTCGTAGAGGTCCTCGGCCTTGCCGAGCTGCTCGACCCGGCCCCGGTTCATCACGGCGATGCGGTCGGACATCACCAGCGCTTCCTCCTGATCGTGGGTGACGAAGACAAAGGTGATGCCCAGCGTCTCCTGAAGGTTGCTGAGTTCGACCTGGAGTTCCTTGCGCAGTTTCAGGTCCAGCGCACTGAGCGGCTCGTCGAGCAGCAGCACCTGGGGCTCGCCCACGATGGCGCGGGCCAGGGCGACGCGCTGGCGCTGACCGCCGGAGAGCTGATCGGGCCTCCGGCGGGCCAGGTCACCGATGCGGACCGTTTCGAGCGCCCTGCCCACCCGCTCGCGTTGCTGGGCGGCGGGCACCCGTTTCATGCGCAGCCCGAAGGCCACGTTGTCGTAGACGTTCAGGTGCGGAAACAGGGCGTAGCTCTGAAACACGGTGTTGACCGGCCTGAGGTGCGGCGGCACCCCGGTCATATCGCGCCCGCCGATAATGATCTGCCCAGCGTCCGGCTGCTCGAAGCCCGCCAGGATACGCAGCAGGGTGGTCTTGCCGCAGCCCGACGGCCCCAGCAGGCTGAAGAACTCGCCCTTGCGGATATCCAGGTCCACGTCGTCGAGTACCTGGACGCTGCCGAAGCTCTTGTCCACGTCGAGGACGCTCACGGCGGCGTCGGCGCTGAGCACGCGGGGGCGCTTGCCCTTGAAGGCGGGGCGGGTTATGGGCGTGTCCCCAGCAGCGCTACTGGTTCAGGCGGAGGGCAGTTCATGCAGCCGATTGTAGGGGAAGCGGGGGAGCAAGGGGGTCAGGCGAGAGCGAGTCACGCTGAACCCGCTCGGACATGTTACTTCCACACGGTATAACGGTTGGTATACTCAGAGCATGAAAACCGCCGTCTCCGTGCCCGATGAAGTATTTGCCTCTGCCGAACGGCTGGCCCGTGAGCGCGGCCTGACCCGCAGCGCACTGTACACCCAGGCGCTCGGCGCCTTCCTCGAAGCCAACGAGATCGACCCGCTGACCGAGGCGATCAACCGGGTGGCCGACCACACCGATACGCGCCTCGACCCTGGCCTGGCTGGGCTGCAACGCACCACACTCAAGCGCCACGGGTGACGCCGCCCAGCGACGGTGCGGTGCTTTACCGGGGCGAACTCTGGTGGGCTGACCTACCGGAGCCAGTCGGCAGCGAACCTGGATACCGGCGTCCGGTCCTGATTATCCAGATCAACCGCTTCAACCGCTCCAGGCTCGCCACCGTGCTGGCCGTCTCGGTCACAACGAATATGGCGCTGGGCGACCTGCCCGGCAACGTGCGGGTCTCGGCTCACCAGACGGGCCTGAGCGAAGACAGCGTGGTCAACGTAACGCAGGTCGTGACGGTAGACCGTGAATTCCTGGAATCCCGAATCGGTGCCTTGCCTGAAGACCTGCTACGCCGCGTCGAGGACGGCTTGCGGCTGATTCAGGGGCTGTGAGTATTGAAACGCCTGATTCATCTCAGTAACCGCTCGCACAACCCCGGCAGCAACTGGTAGATATTCACGCCGCAGGCCGCATCGAAGTGAGCCTTGAGCGCGAATTGCGCCCGCCACTTCGCCGTCGTCAGTTCATTTACGCTGTAGCGTAGCGCCACGTCCACGATGCGCTCCTGCGCCGTACAAAAGCCCTCAGCCAGGGCCAACATGTCACAGAGTTGCAGCAGCCGGTCTTCTTCTGTGAGCAAGGCGGCAGAGAGGAGCGTTCCCAGACGGGCATACCAGACGGGCATGTTCTTCTAGCGTGCCGTCCCAGTCACCTTGCAAGGTACTGAGTTCGGGAATGACGAACGAGTGAGTCAGGGCGATCCGGGCGGCGTCGGCGTAACCGAGCCCAGTCAGGTACTCGTAGCCGTCGAGAATGTGGCGGTCCCGGTTGGGGCCGCCTCTCCGTCCGATGTCGTGGAGCAGTCCCAGCACGTAAGCGCGTTCGGGGTCGAGCGCCAGATGCTTCTGGGCGATCAATTCGGCGGCGCGGGCTACGCCCACCGAATGCGCCACCCAGGCGCCAGGATTGACGGCTTCAGCTTCGGCCAGAAGGATCTGGGCGGCAGCGCGGTCAGGCAGCATGGCTGGAGTGTAGTCAAAGCAGCGGCTGGGCTGGTGCGCTAGAGATGAAAACGATAGTCGGAAAATACCCTCTCAAGTGTCCAGTTAGCCTGCGCAGCAAACCCACATTCCCCGCCCCCACACGAGCAATCCCCACCCCGTTTACGCTATACTGAACAGGTTGCCCGGTGGTCACCGTATTATGTACGTAGCATAATTTTATGGTAGACTACACGCCTCGCCGCTAGGGCGCTCAGGCATTTCCATTTCACCCGCTCGGCTCACGCTGGGCGCGGCCTTTCCCTGGAGTCACCGTGACCGGAATTTTACCTGTTGACATCACCACCGAAGTCAAAACCAATTTTATCAATTACGCCATGAACGTGATCGTGGACCGGGCGCTGCCGGATGTCCGCGACGGCATGAAGCCGGTGCAGCGCCGGATCATGTACGCCATGCTGCAAGAAGGGCTGCTGAGCAACCACAAGCACGCCAAGTCGGCGGCGGTGGTCGGCGAGGTCATGAAGAAGTACCACCCGCACGGCGACAGCTCCATTTACGACGCGATGGTGCGGCTGGGCCAGTGGTGGAACATGCGTTACACCCTGGTCGATCCGCAGGGCAACTTCGGCAGCATGGACGGTGACGCCGCCGCCGCCATGCGCTACACCGAGGCCCGCATGACCAAGCTGGCCGAGGAGGTGCTGGCCGATATCGAGAAAGAGACGGTGATGCACAAGGCCAACTACGACGAGACCACCGAGGAGCCCAGCGTCCTTCCGGCGGCCTTTCCCAACCTGCTGGTCAACGGCGCGTCGGGCATCGCGGTGGGCATGGCGACCAACATTCCGCCGCACAACCTGACCGAGATTCTCAATGGGCTGCTGGCGATCACCGAGAAGCCGGGCGACACCGCCGCCGAGAAGGCTGCCCAGATGTCGCTCGACGAGATGATGACCCATGTGACCGGCCCCGATTTCCCGACCGGTGGGCGCATCAGCAAGAGCGGCATCCGCGAGGCGTACCTGACCGGCCACTCCGGCCTGAAGGTGCGCGGCAAGGCCCGCATCGAGGAAAAGAACGGGCGCAACCAGGTCATCATTTCCGAGATTCCGTATCAGGTGAATAAAACCAACCTGATCCAGACCATCTCGCAGATGTACAAGGCCGGTAAAATTCCCGACATCTCGGCCCTGCGCGACGAATCGGACCGCAAGGACCCCGTGCGCATCGTGGTGGAGCTCAAGCGCGGCGCCATTCCCACGCTGGTGCTCAATCAGCTCTACAAGTACACCCAGCTCCAGACCACCTACACGGTCATGAACCTCAGCATCGTGGACGGCCAGCCGCGCGTGCTGCCGCTCGTCGACACCATGATGTACTTCCTGGCCCACCGCGCCGACGTGGTGACCCGCCGCACCGAATACGAGGTCAAGCAGGCCGCCGCCCGCGCCCACGTGCTGGAGGGTCTGCTCAAGGCGCTCGACCACATCGAGGAGGTCATCGCGCTGATCCGGCGCAGCAATACCGGCGCCGAGGCCAAGGACAGCCTGATGCAGCGCTTTACCCTCAGCGACATTCAGGCTCAGGCCATTCTGGATATGCGGCTCCAGCGCCTGACCGGGCTGGAGCGGGGCCGTCTCCAGGGCGAGTTCGACGAGCTGAGCACCCTGATTACCCGCCTGCGCAGCATCCTGGGCGACAAGAAGCTGCTGTGGCGCGAGATTCGCCGCGAGTTCCGCGAGCTGCGGGACAAGTACGGTGATGAGCGCCGCACGGTGGTCACCGAACTCGAAGAGGACATCAACCGCGAGGACCTGATCGCCGTCGAGGATATGGTCATCACCATGACGCGGGCGGGCTACCTCAAGCGCACCAACCTGGCCAACTACCGCGAGCAGAAGCGCGGGGGCCGGGGCGCTTCGGGCGGCAAGCTGCGCGACGAGGACATCAACACCCGCGTGTTTGTCGGCTCCACGCACGACTACCTGCTGTTCTTCACCGACGCGGGCCGGGTCTTCCACGAGAAGATCTATGACCTGCCGGAAGCGGGCCGCGACGCCAAGGGCTCGCACATCCGCAACCTGCTGCCGGGCCTGCGCGACGAGGAAAACATCGCCTCGGTGCTGAGCGTCCACAGCTTCGAGCAGTCGGGCTGCTTCGTGTTCGCCACCAAGAACGGCGTCATCAAAAAGACCGAGATCACCGATTACGGCAACATCAGCTCGGCGGGCCTGATTGCCATCAATTTGCAGAGCGGTGACGAGCTGATCGGCGTGGGCATCGTTCAGGACGGCGACCATGTGGTGCTGGCCACCCGCAACGGCAAGGCCATGCGCTTCGACTCTGCGGAGGTGCGCGACACCGGACGGGCCACCCAGGGCGTCATCGGCATCCGGCTGCGCGAGGACGAGAGCGCCGAGGCGGGCCGCGACGCGGTGGTCAGCATGACCCTGGTGCCCGGCGGCGACGAGGCGAGCGAGCTGCTGGCCGTCTCCGAGTACGGCCTGGGCAAGCGGACCCCGGTGGGCGACTACCCCAGCAAGGGGCGCGGCGGCATGGGCGTCATCACGCTCGACGTCACCGAGAAGACCGGCGCCCTGGTGGCCCTGACCCGCGTGGGCGGCAACGAGGAACTGATGGTCCTGACCCAGAAGGGCACGGTCATCCGGACCCGCGTGGACGACATCCGCGTCACGGGCCGCAACGCCCAGGGCGTGCGCGTCATCAACGTGCAGGACAAAGACAGGGTTATCAGCGCCTTCTCGATTCCCCGCGAGGATGAATTGTAAACAGCGAGTTGTAAGCAACAGAAGGCATTGGAGCGGCAGGTGCGGCGGTGGTCGCGGCCTGCCGCCTGTGTACGAACATTCAGGGGAGCGTCAACCTCCGGCCTGATACGAAATTTAAATAAGTTCAAGACATGCTCATGGCCGATGACACACCCCTCACCCCAGCCCTCTCCCCTGGGGAGAGGGAGGGAGCCGCAAAGCGGCGGAAGGGTGAGGGGTCGCTGGGTGACGTGAAATCAATTTCATCTCGTATGAGACTGTGAACCTCTTCCCAAATCCAGTTGGCCGCCAAGTCGCGTATATCCAGTTGAGATCAGCGCAGCTCACTGCCCAGGGGAGCAGCTACGGCTGGCCCTACCCTCGACTGACCCCTATTCACCCGATTCCGGATTCTCCTCATTGACTCCTAATCTACTGGTCGGGCAAAGATGAAGGCGAAGCGGCCTGACCCTGCACCAAACCTGCACACGGGGTTTTGCCAGCGTCCCAGACGCATCCGATTTTTCTCATCTGACCAGTCAGTCAGCGCCTCCCCACACAATGCAGGATTCTTCACGTTTGTGATTCAATCATTTATTAAAGATACAAAAATGTTTACAAAACTGTGAGTTAGCTGTACAGTGTGGTCATAGCCAGGATTGTCCTGGTCCCCGACACCCCCTCTCAGCCTCAGGAGGCCCCCATGCTCCTCGAAAAGACTTTTGTCGATACCATCACCTACCGCCCCGGCGTCGTCATCCTCTACCCCGGCAAGTCCGAGATGCTCTACCGCGTCGCCAGCGGCCTGGTCCGCATCCACACCATGGACGACGACGGCAACGGCTTGACTTTGCGCTACGTCAAGCCCGGCCAGTATTTCGGTGAGGAGGCCCTGGCTGGTCTGGACCGTCAGTACTTCGCCGAGGCCGTCACCGACAGCACCGTGGACGTCATCAACCCGGCGCTGATGAGCAACGAGGACAACCTTCAGGTCACCACCCACCTGGTGAGGACCCTGGAGCGCGCCTACGAGAGCATCTACCGCCTGGTCGGCAAGCGGCTGCGCGCCCGCATCGCTGGCGAGCTGCTGGAACTCAAGGACACCGCCCTGGCGACCCAGCTCGATAGCGGCGAGACCATGATCTATGCCACCCACGACGAGCTGGCCGCTGCGGTGGGCTCGGTGCGCGAGACCGTCACCAAGGTCGTCGGCGAACTCAGCCGCGACGGCGTAATCAGCGCCGGTTACGGCAAGATCACCCTGCGCGACGAGACCGCCCTGGCCCGCATCTCCGCCGAATAAGCCTTCTCACCACGAACGCCGCCCCCGACCCCGGAGGCGGCGTTTTTTATGGTGCCCGTCTAGAGCAGATGTCATAAAAAGGGTCTTTTTATGACCGAGCGGAGCGAGTAGTTTTGACTGAGTAAGGCGCAGAATGGAGGCGCGGGGAGGCTGTTTTCCTCGTGGCGTAATTCGGAGTACTGCTCTGAGTCTGTCTGAAATCGTTTTCAGCCGACTGACTTCAGAGCAGGGCGTCGATGGGCACGGCCATGAAACCGAAGCTGCCCGGCCCCAGGTTGGCGCCCACCGCCGCGCCGAAGAGTTGCAAGCGCCCGCGCTGAATGTTGAGCGACGAGTCCTGCAAGGCGCCTTTGAGTTCCGCGATGCGGTCGGAGTCCTGCCCGGCGTTGATGGCCGTGACCGACAGCGGCGTTCTCCCGAACTGCTTTTCGAGCGCGGCGATGATGTTGTGCATGGCTTTTTTCTCCTGCACGGTGCGGACCGGCACGATGGCGCCGTCCTTGAAGGCCAGGATGGGCCGGAGTCCCAGCAGATTGCCCAGGATCTCCCGGCTGCGCGAGACCCGCCCGGCGCGGCGCAGATGCTCCAGCGACCCGACGCAGAATTCGCCGACGGTGTAGTGACGCAGCCGCCCCAGCGCCTCCAGAATGTCCTCGGTGTCGATCTCGTTGTCGCTCAGGGCCTGCTCGGTCAGCTCGGCGGCACGCAGCACCTGCTCGGCCAGCGCCATGCTGGAAAAACCGGAATCCACGATATGAATGCGGTCCGTGGCGCCCAGGTACTCGGCGGCCTCGCGTGCGCGGCTCAGCGTTCCGGAGAGCTTGGCCGAAATATGAATGCTGATGATGTCCTGGTGCGCCCCCAGCAGGGGACGGTAGGTCTGCACGAAGGCTTCGGTGCTGGGCGGCGAGCTGGCCACGGCCCGGCCCTGCTGCAATTCACGAAACACCGCCTTGGTGTCTATATCGTCCCAGTCGCTGTATGACTGACCGTTCATCTGGATGTCGAGCGGCACGGCGCCCACGCCCAGGCGGCGCAGCTCCTGCGGCGAGAGGTCGCAGGTCGAGTCGGTGAGAATGGCCGTCATCACCTAATACTTAACGCAGCAGGTCTGACCGGTTTATGACACCTGCGCCTCCGTAACGGCGCACCCCAGCAAACCCCACGGTCAAGGTGGCCCCGCTGCGCCACAGTGGGCGAGATGGCCCGCCGCCTTCCCCTATCCGACTGGCCCAACTCCAACTGGCCACCAGCGCCTCAGCCGGACCCTTTCTGCGGTTTATGCGGGCGAGAAACCCCGCGCCTGACCGAGCATCACCTGATTCCCCGCTCACAGGGGCGCCGCCGAGGCGTCAAGATCGCCGAGCTACCTACCGTACTGCTGTGTCCGGCCTGCCACAGCCTTTTGCACAAGACCTTCAGTAACGCCGAGCTGGCCGGGGACTTCAGCTCTGTCGGCGCCCTGCTGGGGCAGCCGGACGTGCGGAAGTTCGTGGCCTGGATTCGCAGGCAGCCCGCCAGCAAGGGCGTGCGGGTCCGCTGAGCTTCCGGGCGCTCAGGCGTCCATCCCGGTAGCCTGGCTGATGTGGGTCAGGCCGTCACGGCGCAGCAGCTTCAGCAGCCCGGCGTTGATCTGCCTGGGCAGGCCCGGCCCGGCGTAGATCAGGGCGGTGTACAGCTCGACCAGGCTGGCCCCGGCGCGAATCTTGGCGTAGGCGTCCTGGGCACTGAACACCCCGCCGACACCGACGATGGGCAACGTGCCACCCGTGAGCCGGTACGCCTCGCGCACGAGCTGGGTACTGCGCGTGCCCAGGGGCCGCCCGCTGAGGCCGCCCGCCTCGGTCTGGTGGGGATGGGTCAGACCGGCGCGGCCCAGCGTCGTATTCGAGACAATGAGTCCGTGGGCACCGGCCCGCGCTGCGGCGTCCACGCTGGCGGCGAAGTCGTCCGGGCTGAGGTCGGGCGCCAGTTTGACCAGCACCGGCAAGGCGGGCCGCAAGGTTCTGATTCGCCCGGCCTCAGCCTCGTTCAGCACGGCGCGGACCAGGCTGTACAGCTCACCCTCGTGTTGCAGGGCACGCAACCCCGGCGTATTCGGGCTGCTGACATTGATGACAAATCCGTCGGCCACGCCCGCCAGCACCCGGACCCCGGCGCGGTAGTCGCCTTGCGCCTGCTCGTTGGGGGTCTGTTTGTTCTTGCCTATGTTGGCCCAGATCGGCACGGCGTGGTGGCCTCGCAGGTGAGCGCTCAGCGCTTCCAGACCGTGATTGTTGAAGCCCATCCGGTTAATCAGCGCTCCGTCTTCGGGCAGCCGAAAGAGCCTCGGCGCCGGGTTGCCCGCCTGCGGCCTGGGCGTAACCGTGCCGACTTCCAGAAAGCCGAAACCGATATTCGAGAAGACGGCGACGGCCTCGGCGTTCTTGTCCAGGCCCGCCGCCAGGCCCAGCGGCGAGGCGAACACCTGGCCCCACAGGGTTTGGCGCAGCGCCGCCGCCGTCGGCTGATTCAGGCGGCCCAGCGCGGCGCCCAGCCCCGGCACCCGGCCCGCCCAGGCCGAGGCGGTCATGGTCAGGTGGTGGGCGCGTTCGGCGTCGAGCCTGAACAGCAGCGGTTTGAGTCGGGCGTACATGGGAAGCAGGATAGTGCAGGGCCGGGGCGAGCTGCCGGGCTATTTGGCAACCGACCCCCTACACAGGAGCCTCACTCAAAGCGCTTTTGCCTCACTTTGACTGGTACAGCTCGAAGAGAGGGGAGGTGGCTGCGAAGCAGACGGACTCGCAGAGCGTCTTGAGCGGAACGGCTTCTTGGCCAGAACGGAGGCCCATGAGGGCGCCTGGCCGCACCTATCGGGCCTGAACCCTGTGCAGCAGAGGGGTCATGTCCGGCAACTCAGAACCGCCGCGAAACACCGTCCAGACACCATAAAAACACCTCCCCACGTTCCGGAGACGCGTTCATCTGCATCAGACAGCCTAGAGCAGTACTCCGAATTACGCCACGGGGAAAACAGCCTCCCCGCGCCTCCATTCTGCGCCTTGCTCAGTCAAAACTACTCGCTCCGCTCGGTCATAAAAAGGGTCTTTTTATGACATCTGCTCTAGAGCGATGCGCCCTGCGGCCCAAAGCGGCCCGGCACCTGTTCAATCTGCACCAGTTGAGCGTGCAGGGCGGCGTTTTCCTCGGCCATCAGGTCGGCCAGGGTGGTGTTGCCGAGCACGTCACGGATGGCGGTGTCCACCCGACGCCACAGGCCCACCGTGGAGCAGTTGCCGGTGCGCTCGCAGGCGTGGTCGTCCTCGATGCAGGCCACCGGGGCGATGCTGCCTTCCATCGCCACCACCACGTCCCAGGTGTTGATCTGATCGGCAGCCCGCGACAGCCGGTAGCCGCCGTGGGCGCCGCGCACGCTGCGGATGAAGCCCGCCCGGCGCAGGTTGCTGGCGATCTGCTCCAGATAGTGCTGGCTGATGTCCTGGCGCTGAGCCACGTCCTTGAGCGGCACCGCCGCGCCGGGGCGCTGACCGATGTCGATCAGGGCACGCAAACCGTACTGAGCTTTGGTTGAAACCCACATGGGCGAAGTCTAGTCCTAAAAACCATACGGTTAATGTGGGTTTAGGTGTAGAGACTTCATCGGGCGGAGGCGAAATGTGTGTGGCACGTTAAATTCAGCCGTCGGCAGGTTTTTTTGGCGTCCACTTCTTGCGGGCGGGGGCGACCTCCAGGCCAGAGGGGGCGGTGTCGATCTGGGCTGAATGGTCCCGCACCAACCCGGCAGCGTCTGGGACAGCCGTTTCGGCAACTGGGACAGCCGTTTCAGTAGCCAGGGCCGCCACTTTCGGCGTCCATTTCGGGCGGGTGGTCGCCCCAGGCTGAGTGGGAGGCGCGACTTCGGACGCAGGCACAGGCTGAATTGTCTGAGCGGCAGGCCCGGCATCCACAGGCTCAACCTCGACCTTCGCGCCGCCCGGCTTCCATTTCGGACGTTCGGTAGGCGGGACGGGAGCGACTGGGGACGCCGCCTGCACGTCGTCAAGCTGAGCTGGAGCCGTCGCCTGGGCGTCCGGCTGGGACTGGACAGGCGGAGCAGATGGAGTTTGCACCGCCGCGCCGGGCTTCCACTTGGGGCGCTCCGCCGGGGTCGCCGACTCGACCTGAATTGAAGGCGTGATCTCCGTCGCCGCCTGAATGTCTGGTACGGGCTGGACGACTGGCGCCGCTGCCCCGGCTTTCCACTTGGGACGCTCAGCTTTGGTTTCGGGCACGGACGGTTCAGCGGTGATTTCTGGCGCTACCGGTTCTGGCTGCGTTTCAATGTTTGGCGCACCAGGCTTCCACTTCGGACGCTCAGCAGCGTTAGGTTGGACGGCGGTTTCGACTGGCGCTATCACGGTTTCGGTCTCCCCACCGACCTTGCTCACGTCGTCTTTCTGGCCCCACTTCTTGCGCGGCGCAGCGGGAAGCTCAGGCTCGGCGGGCAAGGCAACCGGGACCGAACTGACATCATCGTTAGGCGGCTGAGCGGCTTCCGGCGTCACCGCATCCTTCTGGCCCCACCTCTTGCGAACGGGTGCGACCTCGGCGGGTTCGGCCTGCACCTCGCCTGGCTGCGCGTTGATGGCGGACGCGCTCGTCTCCCCCACCACGGCGGCGGGGTCACTTTCGGGCGAACGACTATCCGGCGCCGTCGGCTGGTGGGCAATCGGCGCGGTGGCCGCTTCCGGTGCAGGCTGGAGCGGGTGCGGCAACTCGCCGCTGGCCCGGTTGACACCTCGATTAACACTTTCGAGCAGCAACTCGGCCACGTCTTTAATCACGATGTCGTCGCGCTCCTGCTTGGTCGGCGTCGAGCTGAGCATCGATTTACAAAACGGGCAGCCGACGGCCAGCACTTTACCCTCAGCCCCCTTCCCATCAGCGTAAGCGGCGGCGTTCTCGGTGGCGCTGTCCAGCCGCGCCTGAATCTCCTTGAAGCGGTTGTCGGAGATGCGCTCATCACCGGCTTCCTCCTCCTTCCAGAACTGGGCGCCGCCCGCGCCGCAGCAAAACGAGCCCTCTCGGCTGCGCTCCAGCTCCAGAATTTCGCTGCCCATCGCCCGGATCACGTCGCGGGGCGCATCGTAGACGCCGTTGTGGCGACCCAGGTAACAGGGATCGTGGTAGGTCACGAGGGTATCCAGCGGCGCAGTCACGAGCTGCCCGGAGGCTAAGAGCATTTCCAGGTACTCGGTGTGGTGCATGGTGCGGTAATGGCCGCCGAGCTGCGGATACTCGTTGCCGATGGTGTTCATGCAGTGCGGACAGGTCGCCACGATCAGCTTCGGCTGGACGCTGTTGAGCGTTTCGACGTTCTGCGCCGCCAGCGACTGAAACAGGAACTCGTTGCCCGCCCGCCGGGCGCTGTCGCCCGTGCAGGCTTCCTTCTTGCCCAGCACGGCGTAGTTCACACCTGCTTTGTCGAGAAGTTGCACGAAGCTGCGGGCCACCTTCTGGGCGCCGGGGTCGTAGCTGGCCGCACAGCCGACCCAGTACAGCACGTCGGGGGTGGGGTTCTCAAGGGTGGTCGGTACTTTCAGGCCGTCGGCCCACTCGAAGCGCTTGTCACGGGACAAACCCCAGGGATTCTGTGCCCGCTCCATGCCCCGGAAGGCGCTCTGGAGCTGCGGCGGAAACTCCCCGGCCACCATCACCTGCTGACGGCGGATGTCGATGATGTCGAGCATCTGTTCGTCCTGAACGGGGCAGACCTCCATGCAGGCGCCGCAGGTCGTGCAGGCCCACAGCGACGCCTCGTCGATGGCGAATTCCAGCAGCGGCAGCTCGGTCATGGCGCCGAGTTCAAACGGGGCAGTCTGGAGGGTAAACGGGCTGGCGTGGCTGGCGATCCGGTTCAACTCCATGCGCTTGTTGATCTCCAGCGCGGCGGGGCTCAGCGCCTTGCCAGTGGCGTTGGCCGGGCAGACGTCCTGACAGCGGTTGCACTGGATGCAGGCGTAGGCGTCGAGCAGCCGGGGCCATTCGAGGTCTTCGAGCTTGGCGGCGCCCAGTTTGGGGTCGTCCTGCTCCATCGCCGCTTCGAGGTTCTTCATCGGCGGAATGGTGCCGGAATTCGCCTGGCGCTTGAAGGCGTAGTTCAGCGGCGCCATGAAGATGTGGACGTGCTTGGTGTAGGGAAAGTACGCCAGGAAGGCCAGGACGCTGCCCAGTGCGCCCCAGTAGCCGAACACGCGCCAGAACTCCGCGTTATTTGGGCTGAACAGGTGCGAGACGGTGCTGGTGAAGGGTTGCCAGGCGTCGGTGCCCTCCATCGCCAGCTTGGCGCCCTGTCCGATCACCCGGCTGCCGACGTGAAACAGGATAAAACTGCTGACGATGATCGAGTCGCGCAGGATGTAGTTCCCTTTCACCCAGGGATGCAGCAGGCTCTTGCCGTTAAAGAGGAAATCTCGCCTGGCGGGCAGCAGCGTGCGGCGGATCAGCAGCGACGCCACGCCCAGCAAGACCAGAAAGCTGAGGATGTCGGCCAGCAGGTTGTAGACGGCGCCAAGCGGACTACCCGACGTGATGTTGAAGTGGACATAGCCTTCCAGCCCGTCCACGACGTTGACCAGCAGGTAATAGGTGAAGCCGTAAAAGATGAAGCTGTGCAGGACGCTGATGGCGGTGCGGCCCCGGAAGGTCCGTGACTGGGTAAGCGTGGTCACCAGCGCGGAGCCGATGCGCCCCGGCAGGTTGTCGAAGCGCCGTTCAGTCGCAGGAGCGCCCCGGCGAATCCGCAGGTACAGGCGGTAAAACCCCCAGGCGCCCAGGCCACCGAACGCAAAGGCGAATATGAAAAAGGCAATCTTGGAACTGAGCGGCAGCACGGGCAACCTCCGGGGTTAGGAATCAGGGTCGGGCAGGAATTGTTGGACCGAGTTTAACAAGGTTTGAAGATGGGAAGGGAAGCAGGTCTTCAGTATCGGCTCTGACGAGGTGAGGTGAGCGCCGCGCCGTAAGATCATCATGCTGAACGCAGTGACATGGGACTGAAAGAATGGCGTGCATGGGGCGGGTTTGCTGCCTGGTCGCCCCCTCTGTAAGCAGGTCTGCGACTCACCCGCAGGGGGCGACTTGTAAAGCTCCGAAGGAGAGAGGTCAACAGCTTCACGCTTTGACATCGAACAGTCAGAACGATTCTGTCGTCAACGCCCTCCCAGCCTGTCCCAAGCAAAACGGTATTCATCCCCCACCCCCACCGTGCCCTCCGCCCCACCCCTCGCAACTCCCAGGCGCTAGGCTCGTAGTTACCTTGCGGCCCCACTCACGGCGCCGCGCCCCGGAGGAAGACCCCCTTGACCCTGACCCCTGTTGAGCTGCACCGTTACCTCACCGCCCTCGTCGAGCAGGCATTGCCGCTGTCCACCATGATCTGGGGGCCGCCCGGCGTGGGCAAATCGAGCATCGTGGCGCAGATCGCCCGTGCCAACAATCTGGAGTTCGTGGACGTGCGCCTCTCGCAGCTCGCGCCGACCGACCTGCGCGGCCTGCCAGTGGCCGACAGCGACGGACACGGCGGCGGGGTGTCCAAGTGGTATCCGCCGGAGTTTCTGCCGACGGGTGGCCGGGGCATTTTGTTCCTCGATGAAGTCAACATGGCTCCGCCCACCATGCAGGGCATGGCCCAGCAGCTCATTCTGGACCGCAAGGTGGGCAGCTACGACCTGCCGCCGCACTGGTTCGTGTGGGCGGCGGGCAACCGCAAGGAGGACCGCGCCAGCGTCTTCGACATGCCCGCGCCGCTGGCCAACCGCTTTCTGCACCTGACCGTGCGGAGCGACTTCGATTCCTGGCGCAGCTACGCCCTGGGGAGGGGGCTGCACGAGCAGATTCTGGCCTTCCTGACCTTCCGGCCTGAGCTGCTGCACCGCCTGGACAGCACCCAACCGGCCTGGCCCAGCCCCCGCGCCTGGGAGATGGCGTCTACGCTGCACCGCGCCGGGCTCGACATCGCCCCGGCCATCGGCGAGGCGGCGGGCGCCGAGTTCATGGCCTTCGTGCGCCTGTACGAGCAGCTCCCCGACCTGGGTGAAGTGCTCAGCGGCGGCGGGCTGGGACTGCGGCTGCCGCCCGAACCCAGCGTGCGCTACGCCGTCGTGGTGGGCCTGGCTGCCCGCGCCGCCAATGCCGCCGAGGGCTACGCGGCCTTTCGCTGGCTGGCGAACGGGGCCGGGCCGGAGTGGCTGCAACTGTATGTGGCGACGCTGGTCAGCAAGTTCCAGGCGCTGGGCCACCTGGCCGATCTGGTCGAGCTGATGGAGCGCGACCCCGAACTGGCCGGGCTGGTCGGCAGCGCCGCCGAGCTGGCCAACGCGTGACACTGATCTGGATGGCCTGTGGCCCCACCTGACCCCGCCTTCGAGCGCCTGGTCTCCGGGTCGCGGCTGAGGCTGCGCGGCAAGAGCGCTTTTTTCGCCACGCTGCTGCTGCACGCCGAGATCGTGCCGAGCCGGGAAGTGCCGCTGGCCGCCACCGACGGCGAGCGGGTCTATGTCAACCCGGAGAACGCCAGCCAGCTCAGCCCCGACGCCTTCGACGGGCTGCTGCTGCACGAGGTTCTGCACGCCGCCCTCTCACACCTGCCCCGGCGCGGGCCGCGTGAGAAGGCCAAGTGGAACCGCGCCGCCAACCTGATCGTCAACGGCATGGTCGCCCAGGCCGGGCTGCCGCTGACCGAGGGGTCCAGGCGCGACGAGCATCTGGAGCAGCTCAGCGTGGAAGAGGTCTACGTTTCCCTTCAGGACGACGGTGACGGCGACGAGAACGAGAACGACCTCCTCGACGGGCCGCCGTCCGACGCGCCGCCCAAAGGCAAGCGACCCGGCGACGCAGCCAAGCGGCAATGGGACCAGGCCCTGGCCCAGGCCCGCAGCGTCGAGGCCATGACGGGCAAAGGCACCGATCCGCTGGGCCTGCACCGCGAACTCCGGCGCCTGGAGAGCGCCCGGCTCGACTGGAAATCGCAACTGTGGCGCTTTCTGGCGCGAACTCCGGTAGATTTCGGCGGCTTCGATAGGCGCTTCGTGGGCCGGGGCCTGTATTTGGAGGCGCTGGACGACGAGAGCCTCCAGGCCCTGATCGCGGTGGACACCTCCGGCAGCGTAGACGACGAGGCGGTGCGCGCCCTGATCGCGGAGGTGCAGGGCGTGCTGGGCGCGTATCCACACGTCAAGGCCACGCTTTATTACGCCGACACCGAAGCGTATGGCCCCTACGAGCTGCGCCCCGGCGACGACATCCCTGCGCCCCAGGGCGGCGGCGGCACCGATTTCAAGCCGGTCTTCGAGAAGGCCGAGGCCGCCGAACCGGACGTGATTATTTACCTGACGGACGGGTACGGCGATTTCCCGGTGAGCGCCCCGCGTGCGCCCACGCTGTGGGTCGTGCCACCCGGCGGGCTGGAAGACAGCGGCTTTCCGTTCGGGGACGTGCTGAGGCTGGAGGACGGGCAGTAGGGGGCGGGACGTGGGGAGTGAGAAGACTCATACAATGTATATTTTGTACAACATGTACATTGAGTTGAGACGCAGCTCGGCCTGCGTTTCGATTTCAGAATATCCTCTCCCGACTTTTGCTACCACAGCCGTTCGCTGTGATCGAGGCACGACATGGAACAGCGATTGACCTCATCCTCCATGCAGAAGGTGAACAGTGAGCGCCAAAGGTAAAATCAGTGCCAGCGAGGTGCGGGCTGCCTTCAACGATGTCATCAACCGCGTCAGCTACGGCCACGAACGGGTAACGATCACCCGCAACGGCAAACCGGCGGCAGTTCTCGTCAGCGTCGAAGATCTGGAACTGCTCGAACGCCTCGAAGATGCTTACTGGGGAATGGTAGCAAGTGAGCGACTCGAAGAAAGCAAAGCCGAAGGCGCCGCTCCCAGACGCTGGCGAGACATCAAGACCGAGCGAGGACTCTGAAACCGAGCTGATACCGACGGTCGAGATTCAGTTTGATTCGGCAGCCGAAAAAGACCTGGGTAAGATCGGCAACGCTAAGCACCTGCGCCAGATCAGCCAGAAGCTCGACGATCTCGAACGCGACCCCAAGCCTGCCGACGCCAAAGCCATCCGGGGCCAGCATTTCAGGGCGAAAGGTTGGAATTTCTTCCGGGTCGATGTCGGTGAGTACCGCATCGTCTACGACCTGGACGAGCAGAGCAATGTCCTGACGGTCGTGACTATCGCCGTGATCGCCGCCCGCAACGACAGCAAGGTCTACAAGCTGATGGAACGCCGGTTTGGCTGAGGCAGGTCAGGACTCGACTCTGCCTCGCCACCCCCGCTTCTCCAATCGTCGCAGGTCCGGTTCGCCCACGATGGACACCAGATACGCTGCCAGCTTCAGCAACTCGTCGTCCTCCGGGTCGCCCATCCACTCGCTGACCCGCACCAGATGGCCGTAGCCGCTGGCGTAATTCGCAGGTTGATCGTCGACGGCCAGAATCCGATCTCGTGGGTAATGCTCCCGTATCCAGCCGACTTTGAACTTGCGGGCCGGTTTGCGAAAGCTGTAGCTACCGTCTTCCTCCCGCCTGACGGTGCAGTGCCCCCGGTGCCAAAGAAACACAGCGGCGGAGGCGAGATCGTAACTTGTATGGGCGTGAAGCTGGGTCAGCCCCTCGCGCATCCAGTCCTCGCTCGCCGCCGTCCAGACGGCCAGATCGTAGTGGGCCGAGACGCCTTCCAGAAACTCGCGCAGGTGCGGGCGCAGCAGCAGGCGCAGGCCGCCGGGCGCAGTAGAATCAGGAACGCCGCACCACAACGTTTCGTCGAGGTCGAGAACCAGCAGGGGGCGGGGCAAGGTGGAGTCAGTGTATCCGGGCGGCGAACGCCTTTGCCCCCTCCCCGCTCCCCTAGAATGCCCCCCATGACCTTCGACTCCGCCACTCGCCCTCTCCCGGACGCTCAGGCGGCGTTGGCGGCAGCTCAGGGACCGCGCGCCACCGCCGAGCTGCTGAGTTCGCTGGCGACCCACCCCGACGCCGGAGTCCGCGCCGCCGTCGCCCGGCATCCCAACACGCCGCCGCACACGCTGGGACTGCTGGCCGAGAGACACCCCACAGAGGTGCTGACCAACCCGGCGCTGACCCTGCTGCGCCTGGCCCACCCGCACCTGCTCTCCGAGTTTCCGGATATGGGCGTGGCCGCGCTGGCCGCCCTGCCCGCAGCGCCGGAATGGGTGCAGGACGCTGCCATGCGCCACGAGAGCGTGAACGCCGTGCTGGCCGTCGCCCGGCGCAACGTGCTCAGCGAGGCCAAGGTGCGGATGCTGGCCGAAAGTGCGTTGTGGCAGGTGCGCGAGGCCGCCGCCCAGCGCCCGGACCTGCCTGCCGACCTGCTGGGACGGCTCGCCAGCGACGACGACTACGACGTCCGCAAGGCGGTGGCGCTGCGCCCAGACGTGCCGGACAGCCTGCTCGAAGGTCTGGCCCACGACACCCACAGCATGGTCAGATCGCACCTGGCCCGGCGCCTCGATCTGCCGCTGAAGCTGATTCTGCAACTGGCGACCGACGAGGAGGCCGACGTGCTCTCGGCGCTGGCCCGGCGCATGGACCTGCCCCACAGCGTGCGCGAGGCACTGATGGCCTCGGCAGTCGAGGGCGTGCGGGCCGCGACCCTGCAAGCCTGGGCGGTACCGGAGACCTGGCTGCGGCTGGCCGAACACGACGATGACCCCGAAGTCCGCGCCGCGCTGGCCCGGCGGCCCCATCTGAGCGCCGACACCCTGCTGAGACTGGCCGACGACGAGTCCGAGACCGTGCGGCGTGCCCTGCTGGAACGCGATGACCTGCCCGACGAGGCCGTGACGCGGCTGGCCCGCTCTCCGGAGCAGGACATCCGGCTGCATGTGGCCAGTGCCCTGAAGCTGCCAGGCACCACGCTGGACGTGCTGATGCGCGACACAGACCCTGCCGTGCGAACGGTGCTGGCCGTGCGGCCCGATCTGGGCGAGGCGCGGCTACTGCACCTGTGCCGCGACGAGAACCCGGAGGTGCGCCGCGCTGCGGCGCTGGGCGAGGGCGCAGGCCCCGACGTGCTCAAATTGCTGTGCTTGGATACGAACGCCGGGGTCCGCCGCACCGCCGCGCTGCATCCGGAGCTGATCGAGGCGCAACTCGCCACCCTGAGCGCCGACCCCGACGCCGGGGTGCGCCTGAACGTGGCCAGCCGCTTCGAGCTGCCGGAGAGACTGCGCCAGATGCTGAGCGCCGATCCGGAACCGGTGGTCGCCCAGGAAGCCCGCCGCCCGGAGCGCAGCGGGGATCACCTGCTGCGGCCCTGACGTCCGGATCAGGGCGGACACCAGGGCGAGTCCGGCTTTTGTTTAGAGCAGATGTCATAAAAAGACCCTTTTTATGACCGAGCGGAGCGAGTAGTTTTGACTGAGCAGGACGCAGAATGGAGGCGCGGGGAGGCTGTTTTCCCCGTGGCGTAATTCGGAGTACTGCTCTAGGGGATGTTCATCGTTCAGCTCGCAGTAGGGCCTACCCTGAACGCAGGACGAATGCGGGAAATGAAGGTGCAACGAATTCGTTTAAAATTGGCGCTGCTGGCACTGGGCAGCAGCCTGAGTCTGGGCGGCCTGGTGCTGGCCGGGGGCGCTGGCCCGGTCAGGAGCACCGCCAGCCCAATAGCCAGCGCCGCCGCCACCTTTAGCAACCCGGTCATAGAGAGCGATTTCGCCGACCCCGAACTGCTGCGGGTGGGCAAAACCTACTACGCCTACAGCACCAATGCGGGCGGCGTGGACGTGCCGGTGTCGAGTTCCGGCGATCTGGTCAACTGGCAGGCGCTGGGCAACGCCCTGCCGGTGCTGCCGAAGTGGGCCAGCGGCGGCAACACCTGGGCGCCCTCGGTGATGGCGGTCGCGGGCGGCTACCGGCTGTACTTCACCGCCCGGCACGTAGGCAGCGGGCGCCAGTGCATCGGCGTGGCGGCCTCGAAGGCGCCCACCGGGCCGTTCGTCAGCGCCTCTGCCGCACCGCTGGTCTGTCAGCTCAGCGAGGGCGGCAGCATCGATGCCCAGGGCTTTACCGACGCGGGCGGTCAGCACTACCTGTACTGGAAGGGCGACGGCAACTGCTGCAACCTGCTGACCGGGCTGTGGGTCCAGCGCCTGTCACCTGACGGTCTGACGCTGAGCGGCAAACCGACGGATCTGCTCTACAACGGTGCGCTGTGGGAGGGCAATCTGATCGAGGCGCCCAGCGTCTACCGCCGCGCCGGGAAGTACTACCTGTTCTACTCGGCGGCGGCCTGGGACAGCGACACCTACGCGGTGGGCTACGCGGTGGGCAACTCACCCAGCGGGCCGTTCAAGAAGTCGGCGAATAACCCGCTGCTGGTCAGCCAGGGCGAGGTCGCCGGGCCGGGTGGACAGGGCGTCATCGAGGACGCCGGGGGCGCGAGCTGGATGTACTACCACGCCTGGAAGGCCGGTGAGGTCGGCTACACCACCGGCGGCGTGAGGTCCCTGCGGCTCGATCCGCTGAAGTGGACGAACGGGGTGCCGTCCGTCAAGGCCACCACCCGGCCCCAGCTCGCTCCGGCACGGCCCTGAAGGTGAAGTGCCCTCAGAGCCTCAAGCCGAGCTGAAGACGGGCCGGGCTGCCCAGGGCTATCCTTTACCGGATAGCCCTTTTGCTAGATTCTCAGGTCCAATCTGTTTCGTTGCCCCGCAGGAGCCGCCCTTGACCACCTACACCAACCCCGTCTTCCCCGATTATTTCGCTGATCCCTTCGTGCTGGAGCACGGCGGCACTTACTACGCCTACGGCACGGCGCCGGGGCCAGGCGGGGTCTTTCCGCTGCTGACCTCACCCGACCTGACCACCTGGACGGCTGCCGGGCGAGTGCTCGCGCCGCTCACGGAGGGCGGCTGGACCGATTACTGGGCGCCGGAAGTGGCGCACCATCAGGGCCGCTTTTACCTGTACTACTCGGCGGGCCGGGGCGATCAGGGCCACCATCTGCGAGTGGCGGTCTCGGATCACCCGGCTGGCCCCTTCATCGATCAGGAACTGGTGCTGACGCCGGAGCTGAGTTTCGCCATCGACCCCAGCCCGTTTCGGGACGAGGACGGCCAGTGGTACCTCTACTACGCCACCGACGTGCTGGAGGGTGAGCGGGTCGGCACCTCGCTGGTCGTGCAGCGCCTGGCAGACATGGTGCGCCTGGAGGGCGAAAGGCACACCGTCCTGCGGCCCAGCCAGGACTGGCAGATCTATCAGCGCAGCCGCAGCATCTACGGCGCCGAGCACGACTGGCACACCCTGGAAGGCCCCTGCGTAGTGAAGCGCTCAGGGCGTTATTACTGCTTTTATTCGGGCGGCGCCTGGACCAATCCCAGCTACGGCGTGTCATATGCCGCAGCGTCCTCGCCGCTGGGACCGTGGACCGAGCCGCACCAAGGCGGCCCGGCCATCCTCAGCACGGTGCCGGGGCACGTCACCGGGCCGGGGCACAATTCGCTGGTTCGCACGCCTGCGGGTCAGGACGTGCTGGTCTACCACGCCTGGGACGTGGCCCAGACCGCCCGGCGGCTGTGTCTGGACCGGCTGGAGTGGACCCCGGACGGCCCCCGGTTGACCGGCCCGACCTGGACGCCGCAGCCGGGCTTCGGGCACTGAAAGTCAGTCGCCCGGTTCCTGAGACAGCAGCGGCTCCGGGGGCGCGGGCTCGGCAGACACTTCGGCTGCAAACACTTCGGCTGCGGGCACTTCGGCTGCGGGCACTTCGGCTTCAGGCGACTTGACGTAGGACGGCAGGCTGACGAAGAAGGCCGCGCCCTGCCCCAGCTCGCTCTCGGCCCAGACGCGCCCGCCGTGCCGGGTCACGATGCGCCGGACGTTGGCCAGGCCGATGCCGGAGCCCTCGAACTCCTCGGCGCGGTGCAGGCGCTGGAAGACCCCGAACAGCTTGTCGGCGTAGCGCGGATCGAAGCCCACACCGTTGTCGCGCACCTCCAGCACCACGTCCTGAGCCTCGGTGCGGGCACTCACGGTGATACGGGGCGGCGTGGCCCCGGCGCTGTACTTGACGGCATTACCCAGCAGATTGAGCAGCACCTGGCGCAGCAGCGAGGCGTCGCCGCAGACCGAGGGCAGCTCAGCGACGTCCCACTGGGCCGCCTGACCCGGCGCCGCCAGTCGCAGCTCGGCGATCACCTCCTGCACCAGACCGGAGAGCGGCACCTCGGCCTCGCGCAGCTCCTGGCGGCCCATGCGCGAGAACTCCAGCAGGTCGTCGATCAGTTGGCCCATGCGGGTGGCCGCGTCGGTGATGATGCCCATGTAGCGCTGCCCGCGCACGCTGACGCTGCTGCCCGCGTCTTTTTGCAGCAGCTCGGCAAAGCCGACGATGTGCCGCAGCGGCGTGCGCAGGTCGTGGCTGACGCTGTAGCTGAAGGCTTCGAGTTCGCTGTTGGCCTCTTCCAGCTCGCCCGTGCGCAGCCTGACGCGCTCCTCAAGCGAGGCGTTGAGGTCGCGCAACGCCTCCTGGGCTTCGCGGACCCGGCGCGAGAGCTGGGCGCTGCCCAGGGCCACGCTCAGGCGGCTGGACAACTCCTGGGCCAGTTCCAGATCGCGGTCGCGCAGCGGCTGCCGGAAGCCCAGCGCCAGCACCGCGCCGGGTTGCTGGGATGTGGGTTGCTGGGGTGTGGGTTGCTGGGGTGTGGGTTGCTGCTCACCAGACTGCCCGGCGCCCCCGCGCAGTGGGGTCAACAGCAGGCCCGACAGATTGCTGCCGTGCAGCACCTCGCCTTCCAGAACCACGGGCACTGGAGTATTCAGCGCCGAACTACCCAGCGCCAAACTACCCAGCGCCGAGCCATCCAGCGCCTGGTCGATTCCGGCGCTGACCTCCGGGCGCGAGAGCAGGCTCAGCTCGCGCACGTGACCGCGCGCCTGGCTGATGGGCGAGAACAGTTCGCCGCCCACCGAGCGCACCCACAGCGCCGAGAAGGAGGTGAAGCGCTCGTTCATCAGGCTCAGGGCCATGCGCAGGCCCGGCACCCCGCTCCCCTGCCCACTTCCCTGCACACCGCCCTGAAACGGATCCTCACCGCCGACCAGGGCGCCGCCGATGGCCGCCAGCAGCCGGGCGCTCCACTCGGCGTAGACCTGATCGTCGATGTCGGTGCTGGTGCCTACCCATTCGGTGAGTTGGCCCTGGGCGCCGCGAATGGCCTCGCTGCGGGTCACGAAGGTGTGGTAGCCGCCCTCCTGGCCCAGCAATCGGTGCTCGAATTCAAAACGCTCGCCGCGCTCACGGGCCTGCGCCCAGCGCAGCGCGAATTCAGGGCGGTCGTCCGGGTGCAGCGCCTCCAGAAAGCCGCCCTCGGCCCGCGCCGGACCCACGTAATCGTGCCATCTTCGGTTGAAGTAGGTCACCTCACCGTCTGCCCCGGCCAGCCAGACGAGCTGCGGCATGCCTTCGAGCACGCCCTGGGCGCGTTCCTCGTTGTGCAGCGCATTTCGCTCAGCCTGAAGGCGGTCATGAATATCGCTGGCCGAAAACACCCACTCGCTGACCTGCCCGGCGGCGTCGGTGATCGGGGCGCCCACCAGGTTGAAATAGCGGTAGTGCTCGCCCACCCGCAGGCGTAGTTCGGTGGCCAGCAGCCGGGCCTGGGCCTGCGAACGTGCCCAGACGTCATCCAGCGCGGCGCGGTCGTCCGGGTGCAGCTCGGTGTCAAACAGCGCCTCGCCGAAGGTCTGGGCGTAACGGGCGTTGCGGTACAGCGTTTCACCGGTCTGGTCGACCACCCACAGCGGGTAGGGCACGGCTTCGAGCACGCCCTGGTAGCGCCGCTCACCGGCCTGGAGCGCCTGCTGAGCGGCCACCCTGGCACTGATATCGTGGATGACCTCCAGCGAGCCGATGACCTCACCGCCCTCGCCGAGCACGGTGCTGCGCTGCATCTCGCCGTAAAACGTGGAGCCGCTTTTGCGGCGGTACAGGGTGCTGACGCGCCCCTCACGGCTGCCGATCCCACTGCCGCCGCCCGCACCAGGCTCCCGAAGATCCGGCAGCGCCCCGGCGTGCAGCGCACTGATATGTTGACCGCGCAGCTCCTGGGGGCTGTAGCCGAACTGCCCCTGCACGGCGTCGTTGGCGTACAGCACCAGGCCGCCCGTGTCGGTGAAGACGGCGGTGTCCTGCATGGCCCGGAACATCGCCTCCAACTCGGCGCGGGCCCGCTCCAGGCTGGAGCGCGAGAGTGCCAGCGAGGCGCTGATCTCCTCGGCCCGGCGCCGGGCGTTGACCTGAGCCCTGAGCGACAGGTAGGCAAAAGTGGCGACCAGCGCCCCGACCAGCAGCACCAGCCAGGGCGCCGGGGCGGCCCAGTCGCGGCCAAAACTCGCAGGGGCGCTGCTGGTCACCAGCCAGCTTCGTCCGGCCACCGGCAAACGGATGCTGGAGGTATACGCGGCGTCGGGCAGGTTCTGGCCGTAGAGCACACCGCCCCCGCCAGTGCTGCTGCTGTCGCTGATCTGCACCCGGAGGCCCGCGCCGGACACGTTGAGCCCGGTCTCGCTGGCCAGCGAGGCCATCAGGTCGCTCAGGCGCAGCGCCATGCAGATATAGCCGTAGAGCGCCTTGCCGCGCCAGATCGGCAGGTACACGATGACGGCGGGCTGGGGCGGGCGACCCGCGTCCTGCACCAGTTGCAGCGGCTCGGTCACGGCAGGCTGGTCGCTGAGGCGGGCCCGGTCGAGGGCGGCGCGGCGCTGGGATTCGCTGTACATGTCAAAGCCCACGGCGACGCGGTTGACGGCGCTGAGCGGCTCGATGTAGGTGATCGGCACCTGAACGCCGCCCGGCGCCGTCGTGAGCGCCGGGCGCACCCTGAAATTCGGCAGCCCCCGGCGCTGGTCGTCCTCGAAGGTGCTCAGCAGCTCCGGCGTGACCCAGCGGGCGAAGGTCAGGTTGAGGGTGCCGGGCAGTCTGCGGGCCACGTCGAGGTCGGCGACGTAGCGCCCGAAGGCCGCCCGGTCGATGTCGCTGCCGGTGCTCCACAGGGCGCGGGCGGCGAACAGCACGTTGACGTAGCTGTCCAGGCGGCGGGTGAGTTGGGCATCAAAATCCAGCACCTCGCGCTCGAAGCGGGCCCGCTGCTGGGCCGCCACGAAGTAGGCGCTCAGCCCTGCCAGCCCCGCCGAGAGCAGCAGCACGGCGCTCAGCACCAGCAGCGGCGTGAGCGGCCTGTCCACCGCGCCCGGCGCTCCCCGCAGGCGGCGGCCCGCTCCAGGCGTCCGGGGAGGCGTCACGGCCCACCCGATCCGGACTCAGGAGACGCGGACTCTGAAAACGCGGCGCCCGCCCGTTCCAGCGCCTCAAAGAACACGCTGGCCTGCGGCTGGCAGCCGGTCCAGGCGATAAAGGCCAGCCGGGCCTGGTGGGCCAGCATCCCCAGGCCGTTCTCGGCGCGCAGTCCGGCGGCGCAGGCCTGAAGCATCAGCCGGGTGATGGGCGGGGCGTACACCATGTCGTAGATGAGGGTATCGGCGTTCAGGCAGCCAAAGTCGAGGCCCGGCAGCGGTGTCTGGTCGGGCTCGCCCAGGCCCGCGCTGGAGGCGTTGACGATCAGCCCGACCTCGCGCCAGGGCACCTCAGCGATGTCGGCGGCCACCACCCTGACGTCCGAGTCGGCCCAGGCGCCCGCCAGCTCCTGCGCCCTGGCCCGCGTCCGGTTGACCAGGTAAACGTGCCTGCCCAGTCCGGCGCCCAGCGCGTAGACCGCCGCCCGCGCCGCGCCGCCCGCGCCCAGCACCACGGCGGCGGGATATTCACCGCCTGCGCCGTAGCCTAGATCGGCCAGCGCCTGAAGCAGTCCCGGCGCGTCGGTGTTCTCGCCGCGCAGCAGCCCGCCCCTACGGACGACAGTATTGACCGCCCCGATGCGCTGCGCGGCGGCGCTGAGGGTGTCCAGCAGCGGCAGGGCGGCTTCCTTGTGCGGAATGGTCAGGTTGGCGCCCAGCACGCCGGGCAGCCGCAGGGTCTGGAGGGCGGCGCCCAGCTCGGCGGGCCGGACCTGCCGGGCCTGGTAGACGCCATTCAGGCCGCAGGCCGCGAAGGCCGCGTTGTGCATGGCCGGTGAGCGGGTATGGAGCACCGGATCAGCGAACAGATAAGCGCTCAGCGGCGTCTGCGAGCCCTCAGCGTGTGGGTGTTCAGGTTGTGTGTGCCCCACTTCCGTGTGTCCATCGCCGTTCAAACGCGTTCCCTCCGTACGTCTCAGTATCGCACCCGCGTCAGGTGCCGGATAGCGCGACGTTTGAAAATCTCCCTCTCAGCCGACCGTCAAGTGAGGAGCGGTCAGGCTGGGCAACTTGGCTTAAGCCAGAAAGCGCTCGGCGCGGCGCGGCGTGTCTGGCAAAATGATGGTCTGGCAAAATGATGGTCTGGCAAGATGATGGTCTGGCAGGGTACAGGCAGGTCGGCAGCGCAATTGACCCGACTCGAAGCATTCAGCACGGCGGCGTCCAGCACAGCACGTCTCCACACGGCTCAACTCAACATGACCCCGCTCCATACAGTCAAGGTCGGCACAGTCCAGGTCGGCACAGTTCGGAGCAACGCAGTCCAAATCGACGCATTCCAAATAAACCCAAATCGACGCATTCCGAATAAACACAGTCCAGGCCGAAACAATGTAGACCAGCGCACGGCCCGGCCTGGTCCGGTGGCGGAAAATAAGGGATCAGAACGCCTGACTGCCCCTCTTCCCTCCTGCCTCGCGCCGGGGGGAATTTTGCCGTCCGGACGGTGTTGTGACTTCCCGCCTGTGAGCCGAACCCGACCCAATCCCAAGCTCTCTCTATCCGCGCCCCCTGATCTCCACACCTTCGCCTCACACTCAAGCGCCGCAGGAGCCATTTTGAACGAACAGACCCTGATTACCGCCCAGATCATCCTGACCTCACCGGAGGAGGCGCTCAAGCTGCTCGGCGCCGGAGACGTGAATCTGCGCCGGATGCGCGAGCGGACCCCGGTGCGCATCACCGCTCGCGGCGACACCATCAGCCTGTCGGGCGCCGACGCCGCGCAGGTGGCCGCCGCCGAACGGATGGTCAAGGACGCGCTGGGCCTGGTTCGCTCCGGCAGCGAGGTCACGCCCGAAGCGGTGGACCGCATCTCGAACCTGGGCGGCGAGGGCCGCAGCCTCAGCGCCGAGACCAGCGGCGCGCCAACCCTGCCGCGTGGCCTGCGCCCCAAAACGCCCGGCCAGAGCGTCTACCTGGAGAAGATCGAGCGCAGCGACATCACCTTCGGCATCGGCCCGGCGGGCACCGGCAAGACCTACCTGGCGGTGGCGATGGCGGTCAACGCGCTCAAGGCCAAAAAGGTCAAGCGCATTATCCTGACGCGCCCGGCGGTGGAAGCGGGCGAGAAGCTGGGCTTTTTGCCGGGCGACCTCCAGGCCAAGATCGACCCGTACCTGCGCCCACTCTATGACGCGCTCTACGACATGCTCGATCAGGAGAAGTTCGAGTCGTATCTGACCAGTGGAGTGATTGAAGTGGCGCCTCTGGCATTCATGCGTGGCCGCGCCCAGCCGCTGAACACTCAGGTGCTGACCCCGCTGGGCTGGCGCGAGATGGGTAGTCTGGAGGTCGGTGACCACGTGATCGGCTCGGATGGGCAGCCGACCCGCATGCTGGGCGTTTATCCGCAGGGCGAGAAGGACAGTTACCGGGTGACGTTCAGCGACGGCAGCAACGTGCTGTGCTGCGAGGAGCACCTCTGGACCGTCAGCACACCGTCCGACAAGCGGCGGGGCAAGCCGGGCCGGGTGCTGGAAACGCGGCAGATGATCGGCAATCTCAAGTCGGCGCACCAGTTCCGCTACGAAATTCCGGTGCTCAGCGCTCCGGCTCAGATGGCGGCCCAGCCGGTGCCGCTAGACCCCTACGCGCTGGGGCTGCTGCTGGGCGACGGCTGCACGACCTGCACCACCACGCCCAGCTTCGCCACCGCCGACACCGAACTGGCTCAGGCACTCGAAGCGGCGCTCAATCCTGCACAGACGGCCCCAGTGATGGCGCTCGCTCACAAGGGCGGCTACGACTACACCCTGCGCCACACGGCGGGCGGGCGCGGTGGCCTGCGAATCGCCAACCCGGTGACCACGGCGCTGCGTGAGCTGAAGCTAGACGGCAAGACCTCACCGCAGAAATTCGTGCCCGAAGTGTACAAGAACAATACCCCGGAGGTGCGCCTGGCCGTGCTTCAGGGGCTGCTCGACACCGACGGTGGACCGGTGACTCAGGCTGGACGGACCAGCCGGATTCAGTACAGCTCCACCTCGGCCCAGCTCGCTGCCGACGTGACCGAACTAGTGCAGTCGCTGGGCGGCACGGCGCGGCTCCACGTCCGGGCGGCGGAGGGCCGTCAGCCGGGTCTGGCCAACGGTCTGACGGTCGTTCACCGCCACGACGCTCATATTCTCGATATTCGTCTGCCCGCGCACATCCAGCCGTTCCGGTTGACGCGCAAGGCGCAGCGCTACACCGCCTCGCGTGCGGACCGCAACGGGGGCGGGCGACCCATGCGCCATATCGTCAGCATAAAGAAGGTGGGCCGCGAGCCGATGCAGTGCATCCGGGTAGCGGCTGCCGACGCCCTGTACGTGACCGAGCAGTATATCGTGACCCACAACACGCTCAACGACGCCTTCGTTATCTTAGACGAGGCCCAGAACACCACAGGTGAGCAGATGAAGATGTTTCTCACTCGCATGGGCTTTAGCAGCAAAGTCGTTGTTACAGGTGACGTGACGCAGATCGATCTGCCGCGCCACATCACCAGCGGCCTGGCGATTTCCAAGCGGGTGCTGGGCGAGATCGAGGGCATCGCCTGGCACGAATTTACCGATGTTGACGTGGTGCGTCACCCGCTGGTGGGCAAGATCATCCGGGCCTACGAGGCGCTGGAAAATGCCGAGGCGGACCGCCAGGCGGCCCGGCGCGGCGACCTCAAGAGCATCTCGGAGAACGATCAGGTCGGGCCAGACAGCAGGTAATTGCCAGACACATGAAGACCGCGCTCCGAAACGCTCAATCTCCGGTCAAGGCTGCTGGGCGCTGACAGGCTTAGGCTGGGGCCATGACCAAACCCTACGGCATCGACCCCGGCCAGCCGGAAGAGCAAACCCCGCCGCAGAGGCTGCCCACCGCGCCGGAAGACGCCCGCGAAAAGGGTCTGGACGGCCACGACGTCGAGCTGATCGGCAGCATGGTGACCTCCGACCCGCCCAGCAGCAACATGGGCGAGAGCGAGGAAGATCAGCAGTAGACGCGAGCATGAATGATCCGGCCAGTCGAACATACTTCTCGACGGGCCGGATTTGTCTGTGAGCCGGACCCTTCGACCAGCATCCGGTTGTCACGCCGAGCCTGCCGGAGCGTCCCCAAGGCGTCCGAGCGAACGCGGCGAGCGTAACAGGGCCTTCTTCGGCTTACTGGCAGGGTTCCCGGCCACGTTAAACCCTTCGCTGCGTTCAGGATGACAACTCCGGGGCCATCTTGCTCAGCGACCCAGCAACTGGAATTCACCACTTCCTCGCGCTTCACGGCTTCGGCGGCGTCACGGGTGTAGGGATTACGTAGACCGGTACGGACGTTTCGCCAGTCGGCGTGGTCGTCGGCGTGGTCGTCACCTGGGCGCCTGCCGGGGCGCTGGCTTCAGCCTTTTTGAGTTTCAGCGTAAACAGCAGCAGCTTCGTTCTGAGATTCCCGTCCAGCGTTCCGCCCTGCAAGCGTGCCGAGATGGTGCCTGCCGTGCTGCGGCCCTGAGTGAGCGTCAGGTCGATGGTGCCGCCGCGTGAATCGTAGGGCCGGAAGGTGCCGGTGGCGGTATAGATATTGCGGTTGCTCAGGCGGGTCAGCACGCCGTCAGCGCGGCCCGTGCGGCCTGAGACGTTGAGCAGCAGTTCGTAGGGCGCAGGAAACGGCCCCAGGCTGGCGCTGCCGGAATAGGTGCCAGACAGGGCGGCGTAGGGATCGGGCCTGGCACTCTGCGAGGGCACACAGGCGCTGAGTCCGAGGGCGAGCGGCAGGAGCATCCAGGCGTTACGCATGGCGGCAGGCTACCCGCGTCTCATGAAGCCTGGCTGACGCGGCGGGTCAGGGCAACGCTATGGCCGTCTGGTCCTCGCTGCGGTCACGCTCCAAAGTAATCCCGAAGGCGCTGACCCGTCCGAGCTGATCGAAGCCCATGCTCAGCGCCCAGATAATCTGCGGGGCCTTCTCGAAGGTGGCGCTGCGCACGTAATAGGTGGCCCCGGACTGCATGAAGGTCTTTTCAGCCACCAGTTCCTTCTGGGCGCCGAACTGCTCCACGCCGGTCTTGCGGTACTCGGTAAAGCCCGCCAGGTCGCCGTACTGGGCCTTGACATCCGGGGTAAAGGCCGCCCACAGCCTGCCCAGTTTGACCGCGTAAAACTCAGTCAGCAGGGTGCGGGCCCGCATCTGGATGATCTGCTCGGCGGCGCTCTGCTTGACGCTGGCCGGAGTTTTCACCTGAGCAGTTGTGGCCTGAACAGTTGTGGCCTGGATGGCCGCCGCCAGCGTACCGGACGACGAGGTGACGAGAAACAGTGAGCCCAGCAGCAGCAGGCCGCGCAGTGTGAGATTCATGCTCAAGAATAGGACTGCTGCAAGGCGGGCGACTGTAGCAAAAGTTAGGCGGAGTCCGGCCCGCCCAGCACCGGCTCGCCCAGCAGACGCTCGATCACCAGCGCCACGCCGTCCTCGTCGTTGCTGGCGGTGACCTCGCGTGCGGCGGCTCTGACCTCCGGCTCACTGTTGCCCATCGCCACGCCGCGCCCGGCCCAGGCCAGCATCTCCAAGTCGTTGAGCGCGTCTCCGAAGGCCAGTACCTCGGTTCGGTCAATGCCCAGATGCGTGCATAAATGAGCCAGTCCCCGTGCCTTGCTGACGCCCTCGGCCATGATTTCCAGAAATGGGGCGCCGCTGTGGGTGAGTGCAAAGCCGGTGAGCTTCAGCGCCTGCACCTCGGCCAGCAGCTCGCGGGGCGTGAGTCGGGCATGGCGCACGATGAATTTGAGGCTGGGCTCGGCGCAGACGGCTTCGAGGCTGTGAGCACCCATCTCGGCAGGCTGCCGCCCGTGATCGTTGAAACGGGCCAGTTCGGCGTAGCCTGCCTGAGCAAGAAAGACCGCGCCGCGCTCGCGCACGCTGGCGAACAGGGCACCGGGAACACGGGCGGTGAGCGCCGCCGTCAGCGCTCGTTGCGCCGCCACCTCCAGGTGAGACTCGAACAGCGATTCATTCCGGCTCAGATGCAGGCCCAGGGCGCCGTTGCTGCACACGGCGTACTCGGTGAATGGACTGTTCTCGTCGCCACTATAAACACTGTGCGGCTGCCTGGCCGTCACGGGCACGACTTCTATTCCAGCGGCGCGGGCGGCGTCCAGTGCCCGGCGGTTCCTGGGGCTGATCTTCCCGGCAGAGTTCAGCAAGGTGCCGTCGAGGTCGGTGGCGATCAGGCGAATGGGCATGGAAGAAGTATGGCGCCGGAAGGTGGGCCGTCGAGGGCACGGACAGCTCCGCCCCACAGCAAGGCGCCGGAGAGGTCTCCCCCATCCGGCGCGTCGTGCTTACTGGTCGATGTGTTCTTGCTCGACTTGCTTCTGGTCAAGTGCTTCGCTCAGCGGGTGCCGAACTCCTGGGTGGCGTAGGTGCCGTAGGTGGTGCCCGGCTTGGAGACGAACGCCGCGCCCAGGTCTTTGAAGTTCGGGTCCATCAGCGTCTTGCAGTGGGAGGGGCTGCTCAGCCAGCCAGCCACGACCTCGCTCGCCGCGTATCCGGCGATGATGTTCTCACCCAGGGTCTTGTAGTTGGTGTACCCGGCGGCGCGGTCGCGGGTCTCCAGGGTCGAGCCGTTCAGGCCGTCGTGGCTGAAGTAGTTGTGGTCGGCCATGTCCTGGGTGTGGGCGCGGGCCGACCCGGCCAGGGCCGCGTTCCAGCTCAGGGGCGTGGTGGCCTTGAAGTTCACGCCGCCGCAGTTGTGCGACTCGGCGCGGGCCAGGTTGGTCTTGTTCAGGATCATGCTCTCGTCGGCGCTCAGGCCCTGGGCGGCGGTGTTCGGGCTCACGCTCTGCGCGGCGTCGGTGTTGTTGCCGGTGTTGGCGGTGGCGCTGCCGATGTTGGTCGGGAGGCCGAGGAGGGTGTTGCCGCCGCAGGAGGTCAGGGCGAAGGCGAAGAGCGAACCGGCAGCGATCAGGGTCAGGGTGCGGGTGCGAATCATGGTGGTCTCCTGGGGGTGAGAGGCTTGGTGGGGTGCTTGCCTGGTGGGTCGCGCCTGCTGAACTTTCGCCTGCTGAACTTCTTGAACGGAGTCTAGAATTCACTCCCGCACGGCCCCCTCAACCCCGCGAACATGAAGACGCCTGGTCGCCCGTCGGTTCTGACAGAACTTGTAGACGCCCTTCCAGACGCTGTATTCAGAATCACCAGATTCAGGTACAGGCGCAAAGATGAAGGTCTCGCTTCAAAACACGGGCAAAACGACGCTTGCCGCTCCCCGGCGCGGACTCTTTCTCATAAATCTGGCAGTGACAACTTCTCGGCAACACGGGCCAGAGCAGCGCCCAGCCGACGGTTCCAGGGTTGTAAGACGCGCAGTCATGAAGTTGACAGACCTCGGCAACAGGCCAACGCCCAGCAGATTTGTGAAAAATTCGGCATTTTTGCAGGGAGACACTTCACCGCCCGCGATTCCGTCCAGCAGGCACCTTCGCCCTACAAGCCACATCCCACATCCCACTACCGACAGACCGCCGCCGAGGCTCTAGAGCAGACGTCATAAAAAGGGTCTTTTTATGACCGAGCGGAGCGAGTAGTTTTAACTGAGCAGGACGCAGAATGGAGGCGCGGGGAGGCTGTTTTCCCCGTGGCGTAATTCGGAGTACTGCTCTAGACTGCCCCCTATGACGACTCTCATCCCCTTCATCACCGTGATCGGCGCGGGCCTGGCCGGTTCCGAGGCCGCGCTGGCCGCCGCCCGGCTGGGCGTTCACGTTCACCTCTACGAGATGCGGCCCGTCAAGATGACCCCGGCGCACCGCAGCGGCAATTTCGCCGAACTGGTGTGCAGCAATTCATTGGGCGGCCAGGGCGAGTTGCAGGCCAAGGGGCTGCTGCAAAGCGAGATGCGCTCGGTGGGCAGCGCCGTGATGCAGGCCGCCGACGCCTCGCGCCTGCCCGCCGGGGGCGCCCTGGCCGTCGAGCGCGAGGGCTTTTCCGAGCGGATGACGGGCGCCGTGCGCTCGCACCCGAACATCACCGTCCACGGCGAGGAGGTCACCGGGTTGCCGGAAGGGTACACGGTGATCGCCACCGGCCCGCTGACCGCCGAGGCACTGGCCGCCGAGTTGACAAAGCTGACCGGCGAGGATCAACTGGCCTTCTACGACGCCGCCGCGCCGGTCATCGCCTTTGAGAGCATCGACATGGAGGTGGCGTTTAGGGCCGGGCGCTACGAGCAGAGTGCGGACTACATCAACTGCCCGATGACCAGGGAGCAGTACGAGGCGTTCTACGCGGCGCTGGAAACCGCCCGCAGCCACACCCCGCACGACTGGGAAAAGCTGGAATTCTTCGAGGGCTGCATGCCCATCGAGGAGATCGCCCGCCGGGGCAAGGAGACCCCGCGTTTCGGCCCCATGAAACCGCGTGGCCTGACCGATCCGCGCACAGGCCGCTGGCCCTACGCCGCCGTGCAACTGCGCCAGGAGGATCAGGAAGGCCGGATGTGGTCGCTGGTCGGCTTCCAGACCGGGCTGAAATGGGGCGACCAGAAGGCGGTGGTGCAGCTCATTCCGGGCCTGGAAAACGCCGAGATTCTGCGCTACGGCGTGATGCACCGCAACACCTACCTCAACGCGCCGCGCGTGCTGGACGCCGCCCTGGAGCTGAGAGATCGGCCCGGAACCTTCGTGGCGGGCGTGCTGGCGGGCACCGAGGGCTACCTGGAATCGGCGGCGACCGGCTGGCTGGCCGGAACCAACGCCGCGCGCGCCGCGCTGGGCCTGGGCAAACTGGTGCCGCCCCAGGAGAGCATGCTCGGCGGCCTGACCCGCTACCTGGAGAGCGCCAACCCCAAGAATTTCCAGCCGATGAACGTCAACTGGGCGCTGGTGCCGGAGATTCCCGCGACTGACCCGATTTATGCCGGAGGCCGCAAGAAGCTGGGCAAGCGCGAGAAACGGCCCGTGATGTACCGGCGCGGCCTGGGCGCCTTCGTAGACTGGGCGCAGGACGCGGGGATGGACGTGACGCTGCCGCCTGAGCCGGTGACCGTACTGGGTGAGGAAACCCTGGTGGCTGCGCCCGCGTAAGGTAAGCATGAGCATTATTTTGAGCTTTCTGGGCGAGCTGTTCTTCGAGTTTTTTGTCTGCGTCGTGATGGACGGCCTCAGAGAAAGTCTGTTTCACAGGCGCGACCAGCGTGGGCCGGATGCCCTGAGAAGGCAGCGGCTGGCAAGGCGCCCGCAGGGCCGACGTTAAGGTCATGGACGACCTCATCGCCTGGCTGCTCGGTGCCATCGTCAATCTCGTCTGGGACGCCGTAGCAGGCAAGGAGAGCGAGCAGGCAGTCGTCACCCAGGCCCGAAAAACAGACGGGGCCAGCATGCGGGCGGCGCGGCTCGACCTGTATGGTGCGAGCCTGGCTGGTGGGAGCGCTGGCATGAATGTCCACCGCCGCTCCAGCCAGCGTCCGAGGCACCGACCACCGACGAGGAGAAGATGAGCTTCATCGACACTGTGGTCAATTTCTGGTGGGCCGATTTTTCGTGAAGGTCGTCTGGGACAGACTGGTCAACCTGTTCCGAGGACGGCAGGTGACCCGGCCTGATCCCAGAGAGAAGTACCGCTCCCCGCGCCGTAACGGAAGATAGCGCCGCCGAGCCGGTACAATCTCCTTGCTGAGAAACAAGGTCTGGTTTGCTGTCTGCGCTGGCGCCTTGTTGCCCTGGAGGAAATACGGTGAACCCCGAAGACCTGAAAAAGATGCTGGACGCCCTGAGCGTCGCCGATGTGCGCGAATTTACCCTCAAGACCGGCGAGTTCGACCTGAGCCTCCGGCGCGGCCCGCAGGCCATGCAGGGCGCTCCGGCTGGCCCGGCGCCGATTGCTCCCCTGGCCCCCATGCAGACGGCTGCCCCGTCCAGCCCGGCTCAGGCGACGGCGCCCAGCCAGTCGGTCAGCGACCCAATCACCCCGGAGGCCGCCCCCAGTGCAGCACCAGCGGCGCCCAGTCCGACCAAAGCCACCGGCACGCCGCTGAAAGCGCCCATCGTGGGCACGTTTTACCTCAGCAGCAGCCCGGACGCGCCCGCGTTCGTCAAGGTCGGTGACCGGGTGGAGGCGGGCCAGGTGCTGTGCATCATCGAGGCCATGAAGCTGATGAACGAGATCGAGGCCGAGACCGCTGGCACCGTCCGCGAGATCCTGGTCAAGAACGCCGAGCCCGTCGAGTACGGCCAGACGCTATTCCTGATCGAGTAGGTACGAGATGAAAAAAGTACGGAGTGAAAAGAAGTACGGAGTACTGAGAAAGGTCATTTCCACCGTCTCCCTTCTTCCTCAGTACTCGTCACTCCGTACTCGTTCCCTGAGCCTCCCGCTGGTTTGAAGGAAGTGGCATGTTCAAAAAGATACTCATAGCCAACCGGGGTGAGATCGCCCTGCGGATCATGCGCACCGCCCGCGAGCTGGGCATTCAGACCGTGGTGGTCTACTCCCAGGCCGACGAGCGCAGCCTGCCGGTGCTGCTGGCCGACGAATCGGTGTGCGTCGGTCCCGCCGCCAGCAATGCCAGCTACCTGAATATCCCCAACATCCTGTCCGCCGCCCTGATGACTGGCGCCGAGGCGATCCATCCCGGCTACGGCTTCATGGCCGAGAATCCCGACTTCGCCGAGATGTGCCGTGAACACGGGATCGTGTTCATCGGCCCGACGCCCGAAAGTATGCGGGCGCTGGGGTCCAAGGCGGGCGGGCGCGAGATCGCGGCCCTGAGCAACGTGCCAGTCGTGCCGGGAACCGGCGTGCTCGGCGGCGTGGACGAGGCGCTACTCTCGGCCAAACAGCTCGGCTACCCGGTGCTGCTCAAGGCCAGCGCGGGCGGCGGTGGGCGCGGTCAGAAAGTGGTGCGGACCCAGGACGAACTGGGGGCCGCCTTCGGGCAGGCCCAGGAGGAAGCGCGGCTGTATTTCGGCGACCCCGCCATCATCATGGAAAAGTTCCTCGAAGAGTTCCGGCATATCGAGGTGCAGGTCATCGGCGACGGGCAGGGGCAGGTCCTGCACATCGGCGAGCGCGACTGCTCCATTCAGCGCCGCAACCAGAAGCTGATCGAGGAGGCGCCCAGCACCCTGCCCGCCGCGCTGCGCCAGGAGATTCTGGACGCGGGCGTGCGGCTGGCCAAGCACGTCAACTACGCCGGGGCGGGCACGCTGGAATTCATCGTGGACCGTGACGGGGGATTTTATTTCATGGAGATGAACACCCGCATCCAGGTCGAGCACTGCGTCTCCGAGATGATCTCTGGCCTGGATTTCGTGAAGTTGCAGCTTCAGATCGCGGCGGGCGAGGGGCTGACGTTGCAGCAAGAGGACATCACGCTGCGCGGACACGCCATCGAATGCCGCCTGAACGCCGAGGACCCCGACAAGGATTTTCGTCCGGCGGCGGGCAAGATCGAGGAGGTGTTGTTCGCGGGCGGGCCGGGCGTGCGGGTGGATTCGCACATCTACGAGGGCTACGTCATCCCGCCGCACTACGACAGCCTGATCGGCAAACTGATCGTCTGGCACGAGAGCCGTGAACAGGCCATCAGCCGCATGAAACGCGCCCTTCAGGAAACGGCCATCGGCGGGCCGAAAACGACCATCCCGCTGTATATCCGCATCATGGACAACCCCTTTTACAAACGCGGCGCCGTCATGACCAACTTCCTGAAAACCCGCATGGAGATGTA
>NZ_JANYGJ010000252.1 GCF_025362455.1 Deinococcus sp.
GGTGCGTCGTGGATCACCTAAATCCGCTGCACCCCAGATCCCCGCCGCCCACGTCACTTCATCCTGCCATTGTGCCGTTGTCATCCTTCAGTCTCGGCTCTTCTTCGGTCGATGACTGACTTGTGGGTAACGATAAGCCCCTGCGGGAGAGGGGTGCTCAGCGGGGAGAGGGGGCGACCAAGAAAAGGGGAGGCGAAGCCGTCTGGCCCGCCTCCCCTCTGAAAACAGTTGCCTCAGCCTTCCATCGAGGCCAGGCCGCTGGATTTCTCGCCGCCGCTGCCGTCGCCCTTGCTGCGGGTGGGCATCTTGAGGTTGGGCATCGGGAGTACGGCCAGCAGCGCCAGCAGCGCCACGAAGATGCTGATGAGGTAGATGCGGCTGATGGTGGTGGCGAACGTCACCTTGACCGCGCGGGCGCCCAGGTCGAAGCTGGTCCGGGCGCCCTTGAGCGCGGCGGCCTGAGCGGCGTCGAGGTTGGTTTTGCTATTCGCCAGCACGCCCTGCTGACCCTGCGGGCTGGCAATCGTCTGGGCCGGGATGTTGCTCAGATTCTGACGCAGCGGAGCGGGCAAGGCCTGATTCGTCTTGAGGGCCTCGAACTTGGTTGCGTCGCCTGACTTGACCGCCGCTTCGACCACGCCGTACTGCTGGGCGAAAGCGTCGGTGATGCGTTTGGACACCTGCTCGAAGGTCGGGGCAGCGGCGCCTGCACGGTTGCCGCTGGCCGAGCCGCCGCTGAACTTCTGGCGAACCCCTTCGAGCTGCGCCACGACGGCGGGGGGCTGTCCGACTTCAACCGTCTTGAAGGACTTCTCGGCGTTGGAGACCAGGCCGCTGCTCAGCACCGCGCCGAACACGGCGGTGCCCACCACGCTGCCGAGCTGCTGGAAGAACTGCCCCGAACTGGTCGCCACGCCGATTTCCCAGGGCTTGACGGCGTTCTGAATCGCCAGGTTAAACAGCGGCAGCGCCGGGCCGATGCCCAGGCCGAGCACGATCATGTACAGAATCACGCGGGCATACGGGGTGTCGGCGTTCAGCGTCGAGAGCAGCAAAAAGCCGAGCATCATCAGCACCAGGCCGCCGATAATCAGACCCTTGTAGTAGCCCAGCCGCGAGGCGATCTGGCCGCTCATGATGGCGCCGAAGATCAGGCCCAGCGTCAGCGGAATGGTGGCCGTGCCCGCCGCCGTGGCCGAAACGCCCTGCACGTTGACCAGGTACAGGCTCAGGAACAGGATGGCGCCCAGAAACGCCGCGCCGATGAAGAAGCGGGCGGTGACGCCCCAGGCGAAGGTCGGGTTTTTGAACAGGCTCAGCGGCAGGATCGGGCTCTCGTGGCGCTGCTCGACGAAAATAAAGGCGATCAGGGCGGCGGCGCTCAGCGCGAACAGGCCCAGCACGGCGGGGCTGCCCCAGTTCAGGCCGTTGGTCTTGTTGGCGCCGAAGGTCAGGGCCAGCAGCAGCGGCACGCTGAAGACCACGATCAGCACGGCGCCCACGTAGTCGATTTTGGGTTTGAGGCCGCTGGCCAGGGTGGGCATTTTGCTGGCGATGAAGGCCAGCGCGATCAACCCGACCGGCAGGTTGACGTAAAAGACCCAGCGCCAGGAAATGTTGTCGGTCAGGAAGCCGCCCAGCAAGGGGCCGATGACGCTGCTGATGCCGAAGACCGCGCCAAATAAGCCCTGGTAACGGCCCCGGTCAGCCGGTGCAAAAATATCGGCGATGATCGAAAACGCCACCGAGGTCAGCGCGGCGGCGCCCAGGCCCTGGAGGGCACGGAAGACCACGAGCTGCATCATGCCGCCGCCGAACAAAGTACCGAAGAACGGCTCACCGGCAGCGCCGCACAGGGCCGAGCCGATCAGGAACACCACGATGCCGAACATCAGAATAGGTTTGCGTCCGTAGATATCGCTGAGCTTGCCGTAGATCGGCACCAGGGCGGTGCTGGCCAGCAGGTAGGCGGTGGTGACCCAGGAAAACAGGCTCAGGCCGTCGAGGTCCTTGACGATGCGGGGCAGCGCCGTCGCCACAATGGTCTGGTCGAGGGCCGCCAGAAAGAGGCCCAGCAGCGTGCCGATCAGGATCAGGCGCTTGGTGGGAAAGTCCAGCACCTCGGCGTAGTTGATGCGGTTCTGGGGTTCGAGCGGTGGGCGTGGGGCCTGGGTCATGGGGACTCCTTGGGGATGTGGGGCGCTGGGCTTCGAGGCGCTGAAATTTGGGCGGGGGCTGAAACGTCGCGCTGGTCGGGGTGCAGGGCCTGTGTCTGGGTCTGGGCCTGGGTCTGGGCCTCGGCGATCAGGGCGGTGAGCGCCTCGGTGGCGGCGTTAAGGGTCGTGGGCTTGACCTCACCGAAGACCTCGGCGTAGGCGCCCATCATGACGCGCTCGTGCGTACTCAGAAACTCCTGGCCCTTGCCGCTGAGCGCCAGCAGCTTCTCGCGGCGGTTGTCGGGGTTCTCGCGCCGCTCCATCAGCTCGCGCCGGACCAGTTCCTGAATCAGTTGGCTGGTGGCGGGCAGGCTCACACCGAGTTGCTCGCCGAGCAGGGTCAGGCTGATGGGCGAAAAGGCCCGGACTTTATACAGCGCCGTCATCTGGGTAAAACTCACGTCCTCGCCTTGCAGGGCGTGTTGCAGCGTGCCCATGATGCGGGCCGAGGTCAGGCGGTGCAGGTGCTTCATGCAGCGCACCAGGCGTTCGGTGGGGTCGAGGGCGCCCGACAGGTCCAGCGCAGCGGGGTCGCAACTCGGTGGGCCGGTGGCGTTCAAGAGGTCAAGCTCATGCTTAAGATCATGAAACTATTCAGCCCTCAGAAAAGTATGGAGAACCACATAGTTAATCGAATGTAAAGGCAGGATCTGAGATGAAGGCGGCGGTGATGGGGATGCAGCACACGCACAGCCCAGCCCAGGCCCAGCCGCAGGTTTCTGGCCCGGTGACAGCTCCGGCGCGGAAGTGGGCGGGTGCATTGCGCTACAGTGTCAACGCTATGACCACACACATCAAGGTGCCGACGCAGGGCGAAAAGATCACTATGCAGGGCGGGAAACTCCAGGTTCCCAACCACCCCATCATCCCCTTCGTCGAGGGCGACGGCACCGGCCCCGACATCTGGCGCGCCAGCGTGCGGGTGCTCGACGCGGCCATCCACAAGGCCTACGGCGAGACGCGCAAGATCGAGTGGATGGAGGTCTACGCGGGCGAGAAGGCCGTGAACACCTACGGCGAGGGCGTCTGGCTGCCCGAAGAGACCGTCTCGACCTTCAACGAATACCTGTTCGGCATCAAAGGCCCATTGACCACGCCGGTCGGCGGCGGCATCCGCAGCATCAACGTGGCGCTGCGCCAGGAACTCGATCTGTACGCCTGCGTGCGTCCGGTGCAGTATTTCGAGGGCGTGCCGAGTCCGGTCAAGCGCCCGCAAGACGTGGACATGATTATCTTCCGCGAGAACACCGAGGACATCTACGCCGGAATCGAGTACAGGGACGGCACCCCGGAGCGCGACAAGCTCCGCACGTTCCTGCTCGAAGAGATGGGCGTGACCGCCATCCGTTTCCCCGACACGGTGGGCCTGGGCATCAAGCCGGTGTCCAGGGAAGGGACCGACCGCCTGGTCCGCGCCGCCATCCAGTACGCCATCGACAACAACAAAAAGAGCGTGGCGCTGGTCCACAAGGGCAACATCATGAAGTTCACCGAGGGCGCCTTCCGCGACTGGGGCTACGAGCTGGCCAAGCGCGAGTTCGGTGGCGTGGAAGAGGGCGGCGGGCCGTGGCTCAAGCTGCCTGGCGGCGTCATCATCAAGGACGTGATCGCCGATAACTTCCTCCAGCAGATCCTGCTGCGCCCCACCGACTACGACGTGATCGCCACGCTGAACCTCAACGGCGATTACCTGTCCGACGCGCTGGCCGCGCAGGTCGGCGGCATCGGCATCGCGCCGGGCGCCAACATCAACTATGTTTCGGGCCACGCCATCTTCGAGGCGACCCACGGCACGGCGCCCAAATACGCCGGAAAAGACGTCATCAACCCCAGCTCGGTGATTCTGTCCGGCGAGATGATGCTGCGCTACATGGGCTGGACCGAGGCCGCCGACCTGATCCTGACCTCGCTGACCAAGACCATCAACCAGAAGATCGTGACCTACGACTTCGCCCGCAACATGGACGGCGCCAGAGAAGTCAAGACCAGCGAGTTCGCCGACGCGCTGATCGGCAATATGTCAACCTGAACGGCGAACTGAATGTTGAAAATGGGAGTGCGTCTGCGGGCGTGCTCCCCTTTCTTTGGTCTGGATTGTCGGTCTGGATTGTCGGTCTGGATTGTCGGGCTGGACGCAGGGGTGCCCATCTCCACCGTCCCCTCGTGTCACCCTGAACGCGTCCCATAACGGCCAGGCGCCATGCCGTCTGCTCTACACTCCAGCTCATGCCAGACGCTCTCTACTATTCCAAGCCCCATCAGCTTGAGTTCACTGCCAGCGTGACCGGCGTGGACGGCCAGCAGGTCGCCCTCAGCGCCACCGCCTTTTATCCCGAAGGCGGCGGCCAGAATCCCGATCTGGGGAAGCTCGTCTGGGATGGGGGAGAGGCCGGATTGGTCGAGGGCGCTGTCACCGACACCCAGAAGGACAAGGCGAGCGGCGAAATCTGGCATACGCTTTCGGGGCCAGTGCCGAGCGTCGGCGATGAGGTGCGCGGCGAGGTCGATGCCGGTGTCCGCTGGCGACACGAGCAGCGCCACAGCGGCGAGCATCTGCTGGCGGCGGCGTTTCACAAACTCAACCCGGCCTTCGCCGTGCAGGCGGTGGGGATGCGCGGCCCGGAATGCACCCTCGACCTCGCCGGGCAACCGTCCGAGTCGGATGTGCGGGCGGCTGAGGCGTTGCTGCGGGAGACGCTGGGCCGGACGCCCCTGAAACTCCGCACCTCTGAGGTTTCTGAAGCCGAACTGGACCGCTATCCGCTGCGCCGCACGACGAAGATCACCGGCACCGTGCGGCTGGTCATCTTTGAAGAAGAACGCAGCGAGAACGTAAACGGCGTTCCCTTCGATGTCAGCGCCTGCGGTGGCCTTCACGTCCCCTGGGCGGCGATGGCGTCCCCCGTGACTGTCCTCCGTACCGAGCGCCTCAAAGGTGACCTGACCCGTGTGGTCTTCATGGCCGGTGAAGAGGCTGCCGCCCGCCTGGCTGAGACGTACCAGGCGAGCCGGGCGCTGGCCGCGACGTTCAGCAGCGGACCCACCGACCTGAGCGCCAGAGTCGAAGTGCTGCGACGCCAGGCCCGCGAGGCTGAGGCGCAACTGGCGAGCCTCAGAACGGCTCTGATTCGCCGCGAGATCGCCGCCGCGCCGCTGGAACACTTCGGAACGGCAAGTCTCAGAGCCCTGCGCCTGGACGACATCGCCATGTTGCCCGTCGCCCTGAGCGCCGTACCAGACGGCGAACTGCTGGTCGTGACCACCGCTGCCAGACGGGTCGGCCTCGCGCGCGGCGCCGGGCTGGATCTCCACGTGGGCGAGCTGCTCCGATCCGCTCTCAGTGTCAGCGGCGGCAAGGGCGGCGGCAAAGCAGACAGCGCCCAGGGTCAGACTGAAGATGTCACGGCATTCGTCGGGGCCGTGAGGACCGTGCTGGGCAACCCGAACTGACCCAGGCACACTCACCTGCCGTGCCCACAAGCCACAGGCCACAAGCTACACGCCTCTCAGAGCCAGCGCCCGCAGCCGCACGTAGTCGGCCACCCAGTCTGTGCCATTCCAGAGTTCGGGGCGGGCCAGTTCCTCGGCGCGGCGAATCACGGCGCTGCGCTGCTTCGGCGTCAACGGCGCGAGCCAGCCGGAGCCGAAGCCCTCCAGCCAGGCCCGGAAGCCGTCCGCACCGACCAGGACCGAGGGCCGCTCGAACAGGTGCAGGCGCCTCACGGTGAACCCGGCAGCTTCCAGCAGCGTGGCCAGTTCGCCGGGGCTGGGGAACATCCAGGGATGCTTCAGCGCGGGCAATCCAGCTTCGCTCAGCGCCTGCTCCACCGACTCGCGGACCACCAGCACGTTGCCCGCGCCGCCCATTTCCAGCGCCAGGCGACCACCGGGGATGAGCGAGCGGGCCACGCCGCTGAACACGCCCCCCAGCGGCGCCATCCAGTGCAGGGCGGCGTTGCTGAAGACGGCGCCGAACCCTGAGCGGTAGGGCAGACGGTGGGCGTCCTGCACCTCGAAACTCAGGTTGTCACGGACGTGTTTTGCCTGCGCCCCGGCGATCATCTGGGCCGAGGCGTCGATGCCGTGGACGTGGCCCGCCGCCTGGGCGATCTGGGCGGTGAGTTCACCCGTGCCGCAGCCCAGATCGAGAATGCGCTCATCCGGTTGAGGCGAGAGCCAATCGGTCACCAGGTCGCGGCTGGCCTCATATACGAAAGCGTGGCGGCCTCGGTACTGCTCGGCGCTCCAGTAATCGGCGGTTGTCGGGTTCGTCATGGCAGCTCCTTGTCGGTCCAGCCAATGAAAAGCCCCCACTGCCGCTACTGGCGTGGGGGCGTTCAGGCGCGTGTTTCAGCTCCTGGGAACCCCAGGTCGAAGAAGCAGCGCGTAGCCGGACATGGGTTCAGTCTAGCAGGGCGCAGGGCCGAGCATGTCACCCTGAGCCGCTCCCCTGAGCCGGGCCACCAGGTGTAATCGGCGCTGGGCCGCTTGCTTCGTCCCTGATAGCTTATACGGAATTAAAAAGAATCGCGTGCATGAAGCGGTAACGCCGCTTGGTGGTCCCCTCACCCTTCCGCCGCGTTGCGGCTCCCTCCCTCTCCCGCAGGGGGCGAGGGACTAAAGGCAAATGGCCTGAACTCATTTTAACCCCGTATTACAACCCCTCTTTCCTGCGAAACGGCAACATCAGCAAAAACCCCAACGTATTCACCAGCACGGTGGCCCCCATCACCCCTCTTTCCTGCGAAACGGCAACATCAGCAAAAACCCCAACGTATTCACCAGCACGATGGTCGGCCCAGCGGCGGTGTCCAGAAAATAGGACAGGTAGAGGCCCAGCAGGCCGCAGCCGGTGCCGATGAGGGCCGCGCCGAGCATCATGCCCCGCAGGCTGCGGGAGCGCAACCGGGCGCCCGCAGCCGCCGTGATGAGCAGGCTCACGCTCAGGGTGGTGCCGACCAGTTGCACCGTGAGAACCACCACCAGGCCCACCAGAATGAGCAGCAGGTTGTTCAGGCGCGTGACCGGCAGCCCGACTGAACGCGCCTCGGTGGGGTCGAAGCTGACCAGCAGCAGTTCTTTTTGAATAAAGGCCAGTACGCCGCCGACCAGGACGGTCACGATCAGGGTGCTCCACAGATCGGCGGGGGTGACGGCCAGCGGGTTGCCGATCAGGAAGTTGGCCAGGTCGCTGGTGTAGGTCGGCGCCTTGGAGAGCATCACCAGGCCCAGCGCGAACATGCCCACGAAGACGATGCTCACAGTGCTGTCCTGTTTCAGCCCGCTGCGCCGCCCGACGGCCCCGATGCCCAGCGCGGTGAGCACGGCGGCCAGCATGGCGCCCAGCAGCAGGTTGCCCTTCAGCAAAAACGCGCCCACGATGCCCGGCAGCACGGCGTGACTCATGGCGTCGCCGATGTAGGCCAGCCCGCGCAGCACCACCCAGCTTCCTACGATGGCGCACAGCACGCTCACCAGCGCGATACCCGCAAGCGCCCGTACAAAGAAGGCGTAGTGCAGCGGCTCGGCCAGACTGGCGAGGAGCTCAGTCACGGGCCGGACCCGATGAGCTGGCGGCGTCTAAAACGGGGATAGGATGAATGGCTTGGATGGGGTGGGGTCGCTGCCCGGTGATCTCCTCTGCAAGCAGGTCTAGCGACTCACCCCGTTGCTGCGCAGCTCCCCTCTCCCGTAGGGGGCGACTGGTACAGCTCCGCAGGAGAGGGGTCAACAACACCGTCCTGCATTGGCTGAGAATCAATCCAACCCCGCTTGAACCGCGTTTGAACCGGCGACTGGGCATCGGGCCTTTTCCCACTCCCCACTGCCCACTCCCCGCCCCTCAGGCATGCGCGTGGGTGTGTCCCAGGTGGCTGCTGCTGAACGTCGCCTCGACGTTGTGCGGGGTGTAGACCTGCTCCGGAGCGCCCTGGGCGATGATCCGGCGGTTGACCAGCACCAGATGATCGCAGGCAGCGGCGGCGGCCTCCAGATCGTGGGTGACCATCACCACGGCGCGTCCGGCATCGGCTTGCGAGCGCAGCAGGGCCATGATTCTCAACTGGGTGGCGGCGTCCACGCCGGTCAGCGGCTCGTCGAGCAGCAAAATTCGGGCGTCGCGGGCCAGCATCCGGGCCAGCAGCACCCGTTGCCGCTGCCCACCTGAGAGCGCCCCGATGTGGCGGTCCCTGAGTTCGTAGACCCCGGCCTGTTCCAGCGCGTCGGCCACTTTGGCGCGGTCTGAACGCCCCGGCCAGCGGCCCCAGCCGAGCCGGGCGGTGCGGCCCATCATGGCGGTGTCCCAGACCGTGACCGGAAAGGCCCAGTCGAGGGTCTGCTGCTGCGGCACATACGCCACCGCGTTCACGGGCTTGCCCAGTTCCGGCGCGAAGATAATCTGGCCCGCGTCCGGTACGCTCAGACCGACCAGGGCTCTCAGCAGCGTGCTCTTGCCCGCGCCGTTGGGGCCGATGACGGCGCTGAACTGACCGGCCAGCAGCGTCAGGTCGCCGCACTCCAGCGCGACCTGAGCGCCGTAGCGCAGGGTCAGGCCGCGCACCTCCACGAGCGGGAGGCCGGGTACGCTGGCGGTAATTGGGGAGCTGGGTGGGGTCACGGTCTGCATCGCAAGTGGCGGCCTGATGAGTGGTCGAGGTATCAATAACCGGTCAATGAATGGTCTGAGGGCGGCAGATTCACTCACGTCTGCGCTCATGTCTGCGCTCATCTCTGCGCTCACTTGAGCGCACTCACGATGGTGTCCACATTGGACCGGAAGGCTTTCAGGTAGCTTTCGCCCGCGCTGCCTGTGGCTCCCAGGGCGTCAGTGTACAGCGGCGGCGCGACCCTGACGCCGGTTTCGCGGCTGAGCGCTATTGCCAGACGCGGGCTGAGGGTGTTTTCGGTGAAGATGGCCGGGGCCTTGCTCTGGCGCACCTTGTCGATCAGGGTGGCCAGCTCGCGGGCGCTCGGCTCACGCTCGGTGCTCAGGCCGGGAATCACGTCGCCCAGGACTTTCAGGCCGTAACGCTCGGCCAGGTAGCCCTGCGAGTCGTGGTTGGTGACCAGCACGCGGCGGGCAGGCGGCAGACTGGCGAACTGGCTCTCGGCGTAGGCGTCGAGCGTGACCAGTTGGGCCTGATAAGCGGCTAGATTCTTGCCGTAGACCACCTTCCCGGCGGGATCGAGGCGGCTCAGGGTACTGGCGATCAGGGCCGTCACATTTTCGACGTTCCGGGGGTTCCACCACAGGTGCGGGTCGGTGCCGTCGTCGAATTCCCTGGCCCGGCGCAACACCACGCCCGGCGCCCTGCTGAGGTCGGCAATGGGCAGCGTGCTCGCCGCGCCGCGCAATCTGGGCAACCACTGCTCCAGCCCCGCGCCACTGACGAACAGCACTTGGCTGCTGCTCAGGGCGGCGATGTCGCGGGCACTCGGCTGGAATTCGTGCGGATCGGCGTTCGCCGCAATGATGGTCTTGACGCTGACCCGCTTACCGCCGACGGCCCGCACCCAGTCGGCCACCAGGGTATTGCTGGCGCTGATGGTCAGGGGCGCGGCGATGGTCAGGGGCGCGGCCAGGCTGAAGCAGGTTGCCAGGGCCAGCAGCGAGATGAGGTGGAATGCACGCATAATCTGCGAATGATAACTCATTCTCAATTGTTGCGCAAGTTCGAGGTGGGGCCTGGTGGCGCTTCAGCTCCGGGCCGCACACGCCGGACACAGCCCGTAGAGCGTGACCTCGTGCGCCTCGACCACGAAGCCGCCGGGGTAGACCGTGCCAGCGGGTAGCGGCAGCGGGCAGGTATCCAGCGTGAAGACCCGCGTGCAGCTCCGGCAGGCGAAATGGTGGTGATGGCCGCGTCCGCTGGCTTCGTACAGGTTGTCGCCGTCCAGCGTGACGATGTGGGCCGCGCCCTGCTCCTGCATCAGCTTGAGCGTCCGGTAGACGGTGGCGACGCCCAGGTTCGGCAACTCGCCCAGCGCGCGGCGGTGCAGCTCCGGCACGCCCAGCGGCCCCGGCGCCTGGCGCAACAACCGGGCGATCACCTCGCGCTGGCGGGTGTCCTTGGGACGGGGTGGGGACGCGGCGGCGCTCATGGGTTCAGGGTAGCAAATGAGGGGGTGGGTGGACCGGGTTCGGCGTGGCAGTCGGGGTGCTGGATTAGACTCTTGAGATGCGTTTGACTGGCACTGCAAACAGGTCGTTTATTCGTCTGGGTCTGACTGGAGCTGCGCTGACCCAGATCATGGCAGCGGCGGGCGGTTCTGGAACTCCTGCTCTGAGCCGGACCATCCCTGTCGCCGTCACGAGCTACCGCATCAGCAATGAGGCGGATGGTCGCCTGGACGGTCTGGGCGTGTTCGTATGCGCCGACGGTTCGGGCGCCTTTATCGAGTCCCTTCCAGGGGCGCTGCGGCTGACCCGGCTGGGTCAGGTCAGTCTGCTCAAGCCCTCCGACCTGACCCGCGACGCTGAGGGCCGCTCGACGCTCCGGCTCAGGGGTGCCGGGCAGACCTGCCGCCCTGCTACTCCTGGCGACTCGGTCCTCAAACCCGGCGCCGTGCAGGTCTTCATCTGCGCCAATGTTCAGCAGGTCGTCGCCGCGCCGTTTGCGCAGGCCGTTGTCATCTCCAGCTTTCGCAGCGGCCAGCGCCCGGACCTGAGCGGGCTGATGCCGCGTGTGAATGCCGGACTCTACCAGAACAGCGAGTGGATCTGGATGCAGGCTGGAGCCGTCTGGGAGCTGAGATTTCACGGCAAGGTCGCGGCGACGGGCTGCCGGTTGAAACCATAAAAAACGCGGCCCAGACGCACTCGCCCAGGCCGCGCTCGATAGACTTTGCCGCTCAGCGTCCGTAGGTGGCGACGATGCTCGTCTTGGCCAGCGTGGCGCCGTTGAAGTTGAAGCCCACATACGCCGCCGAGGCTCCGGCGGGCAGCTCGATGGTCTTGCTTAAGGCGTAGAGCGTGAACACGTAGTGGTGTGGGCTATCGCCGACGGGTGGGCAGGCGCCGGTGTAACCGAGCGCGCCGCCGTCGTTGTTGACCTGGGCCGCTCCGGCAGGCAGCGCGAAGGTGCCTGAACCCGCGCCCTTGCCTAGCGTGGACGCGCTGGCCGGGATGTTGTAGACGGTCCAGTGCCAGAAGCCGCTGCCGGTGGGGGCGTCGGGATCGTAGGCGGTCAGGGCGTAGCTGACGGTGCCCGCCGGGGCGCCGCTCCAGCTCAGGGCCGGGGAGAGGTTGCCGCCGGTGCAGCCGTTGCCGCTGCCGACCTGCTCCAGTGCCAGCGTGCCGCCGTTGGTGAACTGGGCGCTGCTCAGGCTCAGGCCGTTCGCCATGACGCCGCGTGCCGGTTGAGCGGCGCCGAGGCGGTCCGCCGTTTTGCCCATCATGCCCACGCCCGCAGTGCTCATGGTTGGGGCGCAGCTTGAGAGGAGAAGAGTGCCGAGAAGTGCCGCGCCGCCGAGGGCGTGCTTGATCCGTGAATTCATGGTGCCTCCGTTGAACTGCTCCAAGAATGTTCAATATAAAACGGTATCGGGTGAGCGGCTGCTTGGCTGTTTCTTGGGACGACTTGGGACGAGAGGACGATTATCTCGGACTCGGCTGGTGCTGGGGCGAGCGCCGCCCTATCATCGACGACAGTCATCCACATCATTGACAACAGTATCCACAGTATCCACACGAGGAGCGAGCGTTCATGACCGATCAACCGGGACCACCCGCACCCCTGGAACTCGCAGCACTGGACGCCTGGAAGGCCCTGGCCCGCAAAGACCTGCGCGGCGAGGGGCCTGAGAGCCTGAACCACCTCAGCGCCGAGGGGCTGAGCGTCAAGGCGCTGTACACGGCTGCCGATACCGAAGGACTTGATCCGGGCCTGCCGGGACTGGCGCCCTACACGCGGGGGCCACGCGCCACCATGTACGCCGCCCGCCCCTGGACCGTGCGCCAGTACGCCGGGTTTTCCACCGCCGAGGCCAGCAACGCTTTTTACCGCGCAGGGCTGGCCGCCGGGCAAAAGGGTCTGAGCGTGGCCTTCGATCTGGCCACCCACCGGGGCTACGATTCCGACCACCCCAGGGTCAGCGGCGACGTGGGCAAGGCGGGCGTGGCCATCGACAGCGTGGAAGACATGAAGATTTTGTTTGACGGCATTCCACTCGGCGAGATGTCGGTGTCCATGACCATGAACGGGGCGGTGTTGCCGATTCTGGCGGCCTTCATCGTGGCCGGGCAGGAGCAGGGCGTGGACCTTGCCGCGCTGTCGGGCACCATCCAGAACGACATTCTCAAGGAATTCATGGTCCGCAACACCTACATCTATCCGCCGGAGCCGAGTTTGCGGATCGTGGCCGACATCATCGAGTACGCCTCAAAGAACATGCCGCGCTTCAATTCCATCTCGATCTCCGGCTACCACCTTCAGGAAGCCGGTGCCCACGCCGCGCTGGAGCTGGCCTACACGCTGGCCGACGGGCTGGAATACGTCCGCGCCGCGCTGGGCCGGGGTCTGGCTATCGACGAGTTCGCGCCCCGGTTGAGCTTCTTCTTTGGCATCGGCATGAATTTCTACACCGAGGTCGCCAAATTGAGGGCTGCCCGGTTGCTGTGGGCCGAGCTGCTGGCCCCGTTTGAGCCCAAAAATCCACTCTCCAGCGCCCTGCGAACCCACACCCAGACCTCCGGCTGGTCCCTGACCGAGCAGGACCCCATGAACAACATCGTGCGGACGACGGTAGAAGCCTTGGCTGCTATTTTTGGCGGCACCCAGAGCCTCCACACCAACGCCTTCGACGAGGCCGTGGGCCTGCCCACCGACACCTCGGCCCGCGTCGCCCGCAACACCCAACTCATCTTGCAGCATGAAACCGGCATCCCCGCCGTGATCGACCCCTGGGGCGGCAGCTACCTGATGGAGCGCCTGACCGCCGACCTCGCGGGCGAGGCCCGCCGCCTGATCGCCGAGGTCGAGGGCCTGGGCGGCATGACGAAGGCCGTCGCTTCTGGGCTGCCCAAGCTCCGTATCGAGGAATCGGCGGCCCGCAAACAGGCCCGCATCGACCGGGGCGAGGACGTGATCGTGGGCGTCAACCGGTATAGGACCGAGACCGAGCCTATCGAGGTCCGCCAGATCGAGGGCGACAGCGTGCGGGCCTCGCAGATCACTCGGTTGGAAGCGGTCAAGGCCAGCCGGGATTCGCAGGCCGTCAAAGCTTCGCTGGACGCCCTGGAAGCCTGTGCCCGCAGTGGGGAGGGCAACCTGCTGGCCCTCAGCGTGGAGGCCGTGCGGGCACGCGCCACCGTCGGCGAGGTCAGCGCGGCGCTGGAAGCCGTCTGGGGGCGTCATCAGGCCCAGTCGAGCCTTCAGGGCGGCGTCTATGCCCAGGGCTACGCTGGAGACGAGGGCTTCGCGGCGCTCCAGGCCGACATAGAAGCGTTTGCCACCGCCGAGGGTCGCCGCCCCCGGATGCTGGTGGTCAAACTCGGCCAGGACGGCCATGACCGGGGCGCGCGCGTGATCGCCAGCGGCTTTGCCGACCTGGGCTTCGACGTGGACGTGGGGCCGCTGTTCCAGACGCCGCAGGAAGCCGCCCGCCAGGCGGTTGAAAACGACGTGCATGTCGTGGGCATCTCCAGCCAGGCGGCGGGGCACCTGAGTCTGATTCCGGCGCTGATTCAGGCGCTGCGCGACCAGGGCGCGGGCGACATGCTGGTGATCGCGGGCGGCGTGATTCCCCAGCAGGATTACGCGGCGCTGAGAGCGGCGGGCGTGGCGGGTATCTTCGGGCCGGGCACGCCGATTACCCAGGCGGCGCAGGGTGTGCTGGCGCTGTTGCGGGAGCGTTAGGTCAGGCGGGTTTCCAGCTCAGCCAGATCGTTCACGAACCAGACGGCCTGGCCCCGGTTGGACTCGCTGATGAAGTCTCTCAGCGCCGTGCTGCTCGCCGTGTAGCCTGATAAATCACCCAGAATCACCAGCCGGACGCGGTAGTTCACGAATTTCTGGGTCAGCTCGCCCAGTTGGCCGCTTCGCGGACCGAAGAAGGTGGGGTCCAGGCGCTGAACAGGCAAGATGACCAGCTCGGCCTGCTGCGCCCAGGCGTCTGCGATTAGGCGTCTGCGATCAGGTCGGCGGGGCGCTCCAGTACGTCGCCGGGGTCGATGTTCAGCACACGCAGAGGGTGCCAGTTGTAGGTGCTTGCCGTCATGGCGCCAGGGTACACCGCCTCATGCGCCGCAACATTTTCACATCTCGGTGAGCAATGCTTTTAAGTATGACCCATATTCATCTGTTCTGGAAACGTGCGTCCATCAGTCTGCTCCTCGCGGCCCTGCTGCCGGTGGGTGCCCACGCGCAGGGCGGCGTCGTCAAACGGCCTGTGGTCACGCCGCCGACGCCCGCCTCCCGCCTGCGGGTCTGTGAGGTTGGCAGCGTGCGCCTGACGGTGGACAGCCGCAACCAGCCACGTTTTTTGCAGCATGGCCAGGATTTTCCCGACAACCGGCTGCGCGTCATCCAGAGCTATGACCGGATCGGGCACCTGACCGGCATCAGCGTGAACTGGAGCGGTTTCGTAGGCCCGATTGTGAACGCCCGTGCGGCGCTGAACTCCAAGGGCAAGGTGGTCAGTGAAACCGGCTACCGCAGCCCGGATTTCAAAGACCCGCTCAGCAAATACATCCGCGCCTGGCCCAAGGGCGGCTGCCCGGCCTGAGCGGCGCTACCAGTCCTCTTTAGACACAGGACTGCGTTGATCCCTCTGAACTCCGTCCAGCACGTTAAAACCGCCGGGGAAGCGTTGCGCCCAGCGGTTCGTTCATCCTGTTCACCGCTGTCCGGCTCACTTCACGCGGTTCAGGCCGTCCTGGGCCAGCTTGTAGCCGGGGTTGAGCTTCAGGGCGCGGGTGTACGAGTCGATGGCCCGCAGCTTGTCGGGCGCGGCGGTGGCGGCGGAGCGTTCATACGACAGACCCAGGTAATACAGGTATTCCGGGTTGGTGCTGGCCAGCGCCACGGACTTGGTGAGGTTGTTGCGGGCCTCCTTGAGATTGGCCTGGTCGAGTTCCAACCGGCCCAGGTAGTAATAGAACTCCGGATAGCGCAGCGGTTCGAGCTTGATGGACGCCTGAAGCTGGGTGCGGGCGTTGGCCCAGTCCTTGCCCAGATACGCCACCACGCCGTACTGACCCACCGCATACGGGTTTTTCGGCGAGAGTTTGGCGGCCTGCGCGGCCTCGGCCCTGGCTGCCGAGGGGTTGCCGCTGAGCGCCAGCAACTTGGCGTAGTAGGCGCGGTTGAACGGGTCGCTGGGGTTGGCGATGACCGCCAGTTGCAGCGTACCCAGCGCCTCCGTGATGTTGCCGGTGGCGTAGTACATGTCGCCCAGGTTGTACAGAATCACGCCGTTATCGGGGTTGAGCGCATTGGCCTGCTTGAAGGTGGCGATGGCCCTGGCGCTCTGGCCCTGAAGCCGGTAGATGTAGCCGCGCTCATTGGCGATCTTGGATAAGCTGATATCGAGCTTGTCGCTCTCACCGCCCCGCGCCGCGACCTCGGCACTGTCCAACACCTTCAGCGCCGCGTCGAGGTTGCCCAGTACGCCGCTGCGCTCGCTGGTGCCCACATACTGCGCCTGGTACGCCTGAGCCAGCGCCAGGTAGCCGCTGACGTTGCGCGGATCCTGGGTGGTCAGGCGCCCCAGGGTGTCCAGCGACGGGCCGTAGAGCCTCAGCCGCGACTGGGTGCGGCCCAGGCCCAGCAGCGCCTCGGCGTTTTTGGGGTCGGCCTCGGCGGCGGCCCGGAAGGCCAGGTAGGCGTCGTCGAAGTTGCCCTGGTCGTAATACAGCACGCCCAGCGCCACGTAGCTGCTGGCCGGTGGCCGGGGTTTGGCCGCAGCGGGCGCAGCGGGCACAGTGGCCGGAACAGGGGTCGCCGGAGCAGGATTGGCCGGAGTTGTAGTCGCCGGAGTTGGATTGGCCGGGGTCGCGCTCGCCGGAGCAGGGGTAGGCGTGGTCTGGGCCTGGGCCAGTCCGGGGAGCAGGCTCAGCGTCAGCAGCGCGGCGAGCGGAAGCTTCAGGGCGGCGCGGACGAGCTTGGGCAGCGGAGCCTGGACGGGAAGCTGGGCCTTGGAGGTGCGGTTGGGCATCGCGTTTCATCATACGGGCTTTTACCCGGCGCGGCGTGAACTGGAGCTGAATGTGAGGCTGGCTCAGTCAGGTCATACACTGCGGCCATGAGACTGCCTGCGCCGCTTCGCCTGGGCCTGACCGGTTCGATCGGCGCCGGAAAAAGTACCGTGGCCCGGTTGCTGCGTGGGCGCGGATTTACGGTGCTCGACGCCGACGAGCAGGCCCGCGCCGTGACTGCTGATCCGGAAACGCTGGCGATCATCGAGGCCGGGTTTCCCGGCGTGGTGGTCGGCGGCGTGCTGGACCGCTCGGCCCTCTCGGCGCGGGTCTTTGGACAGCCGGAGGCGCTGGCCCGACTCAACGTCGTCGTGCATCCCCGCGTGCGTGCCCGCATGGCCGAGCTGGAAGCCGCAGCCGTTCGTTCGGGCGCCCGCACCGTCGTGCAGGACGTGCCGCTGCTGTTCGAGGGCGGACTCCAGACTCTATTCGGCGCCGTGATCCTGGTCGACGCGCCGCTGGAATTGCGCCTGGAGCGCATTCAGAATCGGGGCGGCCTGACTCGCGCCGCCGCCCTGGCCCGCGACGCTGCCCAGATGCCCGCCGAGCACAAACGCAAGCTGGCCGACGTGGTGCTCGGCAACGTGGAAGACGAGGCGGCGCTGGAACGCCAACTCGATGCGCTGCTGGCCGAACGTGGCTGGACTGGGTAGGCTGGGTTTGGGCAGTTGGGACTGAATGGTCCAGAGGCTCTATTTCAGTGTTTCCCGTCCAGCCCGTAAATCTACAGCTCGCGTCGTTTGAGGGCTGATACGGAATTAAAAAGACTTCCGAACATGTGTCTTTAAGGCCGCACGGTCCCCCCTCACCCTTCCGCCGCGTTGCGGCTCCCTCCCTCTCCCGCAGGGGGCGAGGGGTCAACGGCGAGTGGCCTGGACTCATTTTAATCTCGTATGACAGGTCTGCCGAGTCTGGAAAGCTGTTGAGGTTGATAAAGCTGTTACGGTTGATAAAGCTGTTGAGGTCGATACGGTTGAGGTCGATACGGTTGAGCTTGATACGGCTCGGCGAACCAGAGCTGCTCAAGTTACCGAAATCTGTCCTGTTGATCGCCCCTACAGACCTCGCCCGAAGACGCAATCCCTGAACGGGGTCGCTCGTCAATTTCCAGCCCATCGGTGTCCACCATCTCCAGCCCGTAGATCTCCAGAAACCGCGCCACCCGCGTTTCGAGGCTCACTCCTGGGGCGACCTCGCCGCATACCCAGTCGGGCGTGTAGGCGCGGCAGACTTCGGGCCGGGCGCTGTAAATCTGGCACAGACAGCCTGTGCCCAGATGCAGGCAGGGCATGCCCAGCGGCTTGTTCAGCGCCGCGATGTCGGGCGCCGCGCAACAGGCGCCGCAGCCGGAGCAGTCGCGCTGCCAGGTGCTGCGCGGGGCGTAGTCGGGCGGTGGGGCGAACAGGTCGGGCGTCTGGTCAAGCATGGGCAGCCCGGCCTTCCAGCAGCAGCAGCAGGGTGAGCAGCCCCAGCAGCGCGGCGAGTTGAAGGGGGCCGCCTGCGCTCAGGCCCAGCGGCGCACTCAGCAGCGCCAGACCCGCGAACAGGGCGTAGCGCCGGGCGTTTCCCAGCGTCATGACCCGCTGAAACAGCACGTCGCCCAGCAGGTAGAGGCTCACGCCTGCGGCCAGGCTCCAGGCCGTCAGCGGATCGGCGGCGGCCAGGCGTCCGGTAACCAGTTTGACGCCCGCCGCCAGCAAGACGATGCCCGCAATCATCAGGACGTGGCTGAAGCCGAAGCCTTGCAGGGCCAGCCGGGGTTGCTCGGCGGCGGGCGCGGCGGCCAGCCTGGCGGCGCCTGCCTCGGCGAGGCGGTCAAAGTAGCTCCACCACAGGGCGGCGCTGAGCGCCAGGCCCAACAGGGCGCCCAGCACCAGCGCCGGTGTGATCGCGGCGCTCCCGATCCCGACGCCAATCGCCACGATGCTCTCGCCCAGCGCGATCAGCAAAATCAAACCGTGGCGCTCGGCGAAATGGTCCGGGCGCAGCCGAAACCCGCTTTCACGCCTCTTCACACCGCTGAGCAGCAGCACCGCCACCGCGCCCAGCCACAGCCACGGCCTGAAGTTGCCTGGCGTGAGTCCGGCGGCCAGCAGCAACAGCGCTGCCGTGAGGTTGTAGCTGAAGATGCCCCCAATGGCCTGGGCGCTGCTGTTGTTCGCCCGCCGAAACAGCCCGGCGTGAATCAGCGTCACCAGCAAGTAGCCCAGCGCGAACGGCAGCCCACCCGCCCCGAAGGCGCTGGGAATGCTCAGCGCCATCACCAGGAAGCCGCCCATACCGCCGAACATCAACAGGCGGTAGCTTGTCCGGTGGGAGCCGACGTTGCTGGTCAGCCAGATGTAGCCGCTGTACATCCACCAGACCATCAGTAGCACCAGTGCGGCGTGCAGGTACGTCGCCGCGCCGTCTGGATGCACCACCAGATTGCTGAGCTGGGTGATGGTGAAGACGAACACCAGGTCCAGAAACAGCTCCAGCGTACTGACGGGAGCCCCCGGCGCAATGGCGTTCATACGGGCGTGTTCACTTGCCATACGGACGTGCTCACTTGCTGGCAAAGACGTTGTTGCAAAACTCGTCCGTGTCGCCGGTGCTCACGCCGCCCGCCGGGAAAAAGCTCAGGCCGGTGAGGCGCTGCACCTCGTCTACCGAGGTTTCGTTGCTGCGGATCGTGCGGCGGTTCTGGGGCAGCCTCCGCTTGGACGCCTCCTGATTCGGCACCACGAAGGCGCGTGACCTGCCGCCCGACACCATGATTTTGTAGATGGCGCTGGGCACCGCCACGTCGCCTGAACCGACGGTCGTGGTGTCGCCTTCAAACACCGGCCCGGTCAGCACGTACAGCGTGCCGAGCTGCTTGGCGCAGTCGCGGGTGGCGCGTTCGAGCCGTGACCACAGGCCACTGTTCATGGCGCTGTTTTGCGGCACGACGTTGGAAAAATAAAACGACTGGTTCATGGCCGCCTCGGTGCCGGAAAAGTCGCCCGCCGGAGCCATGTGCCCGCGTGCGTAGCCGGACCTGGTGTAGTCGTTCATGGTGGCGCTCTGCGAGGCGCCGGGGTCGGGCCGGAACTGATTGCCTTCACGCCTGACCGAGCCGTCGAATTCGCCGGGTTGCAGCTTCTCGGCGACCACCAGCGGCACCTTCCTCGCCGGATCGTAGACGCTGATGTATTCGTCGTGGCACAGCAGTTCGGTGCTGGTACTGGTCGTCGGCTGACCGGCCACGAATTCGTCGCGGCAGGGGTCGCTGCTGGCGTCGCCGCCAGTGCCGCTGTCAGCCGTGCCCGCCTTTTTGGGGCAGCCGACCAGCACGGCGCTGAGGGTCAGCAGGGCCAGCGCAGCCCGGATTCGGCGGGTGTTGGAGCGCTGCGAGCGGGTCGGCGTGGTCATCGCCGTTCAATCTAGCGAAAATCGGGTGGGGGGTTCGTGGCTCTCTGGTCAGTGTCCGGTGCTCAATACGGTCGGCCCCGCCCAGACTTGACCGTCGCGGCGCTGCGGCATTTCAGGGCTCCAGCACCAGCTCGAAGCACAGGCTGGCGTCCAGGCCCGCGTAGTAGCCGAAGTTGGGAATCTGCGCGAAGCCCGCGCCGGTGTAGAGCCCGACCGCCTCCGCTTGCCGGTTCCCGGTTTCGAGCACCACTCGCCTGACGCCGTGCTCCCGCGCCCAGGCGATCAGGGCGGCCAGAATCAGTTTGCCCAGCCCGCGCCCCCGCGCCTGTGGCGCCACGTACATCCGTTTGATCTCGGCGCTGCCGCTTTCGTCAGTCCACGGTTTGAGACCGCCGATAGCGACCAGTGCTCCGCCGTCTTCAAAGCCCAGCAGCACGCCACCGCGCAGCGCCTCTGGACCGAAGGGTTCAGTAGAGGCTTCGTCGTCGTAGAGGGCAATCAGCTCCCGGCGCTGGGCGTCCATCAGCGTCAGGGCACGCGGGTCGGTGGGGTTAAGCGTGAGCAGCGGCATGGCGCTCAGTGTAAATGGGCAAAAGGGTACAGCGCAGGCTGGCCGCCGCGCACCCGAAAGCGTCTTTACCCCGTGCTCACGCTTCCGAACTTCCTCCTCACCAAGACCCCGTATGCTGGGCGGCATGTCCACCGTCACCTTCATCGCCCGCCGGTCGCTGCTGCTGCTGCCCCTGGGCCTGGGCGCCTGCGCGCCCGCCGTCAACCTCAGCACCATCATCGACACGACCTCGCCGCGCCGGGTCGGGCCGCTGTACATCGGGCAGACCTGGACCCTCAGCGGGCAACTCGGCGCTCAGACGCTCAGCAAGACGCTGGCCGTGCCCCGGCTCGTCGAGGTGCAAGACGGCAGCGCCACCGTCAGCGTCTACGACCAGGACGTGGCCCGGCGCCTGAACACCGCCGATTTTCAGCTCGTGTCGTACACCAACAACGACCAGCTCAAGAAAGTCACCTTTACCTGGAACGAGGCGGTGCCGGGCGGCCTCAACCGCTACACCTGCACGGCGCCTTACACCAGCAGCAACCCGGTGGTCGGCGTGCTGAGCTTATCCCGTTCCGGCGACGCCAACGATGTGCGCGGCACCTGCCTCGCCAGCGGCACCCAGCCGCCCGTCAAACCCGCCCAGTAACGGCTGAACCGGCTTTGCTCATGGTCGCTCCGGCCAGAGATAGCGCTCATCCCAGACTTCGCCCCGCCGCAGAAATGGTGCCTTGCTGCCCAGCACCCTGTGTCCGCCCTTGACCGCCGCCCGGACCAGCAGCCGGGGATCGAGGTCAGGATGGATGGCCCGCGCCGCCCGGAACTCGTCGTGGATGTTCAGCGTTTCGCCGCTCGCCACGCTGTCACTGCCCAGCGCGACCTCCACGCCCGCCGCCGCGAACTCGGCCCAGCCGAAGGTGCCGCACTCCAGATTGGCGTTGCTGCGCGGGCAGGTGACCACCGCGCAGCCCGACTGCGCCACCAGTCTGATGTCCTGGGGCGTCACGTTGACCATGTGAATCAGCGTGGGCCGGGCGTCCAGCACGCCCAGGTCGGCCAGGTATGAAACGGGGGTCAGATCGGGGCCGGGCTCGCGTCCCAGTGTTTCAGCAAGGCTCAGACCTGGCGTCGTGAAGCCCACCATCCTTAGAAAGCTCTCAGCCAGTGGCCCCGTGCCGCTGCTGAACAACTCCAGTTCGCTCGGATGCTCGGCGACGTGAATCTGCATCGGCAGCCCCTCGCGCCGGGCGAGGTCGGCCAGCAGCTTATGCAGCTTGTGCGAGACGGTGTGCGCCGCGTGCGGAGATAATCCCAGCCGCATCCCGCCGGGCCGTTCGAGTGTCCGGAAGCGCTCCACGTCCAGCACGACCTGATGAAACGTCGCCTCGGCGCTGGCCGGGTTGGGGTCGAGCACCTCCCAGTAGGCCACACCGGACATCTCAGCCTCAGTCAGTAGCCACTCCATCACTTCTGGCGTGCCCGGCCAGACGATGTCGCCCAGGGCTGCCGTGCCTGACGCCTGCACCGTCTCCAGCCCGCGCCTTGCTCCGGCCAGTCCCCGCAAAGATCGGCCCGCGATCACGACTTCCGGAATCCAGCGGAAGTACGGCAGCGCCTGAAACGCGTAATCGGACATGTCCAGATGCGCGTGTGCGTTGACCGGCGGCGGCGAGACGACACTGACCTGGCGTCCGGTCCGGGCCTGCGGATACTGCGCCCGGAGTTGCGCCGCGTCCCCGGCTGCCGCGATGGTCTGAGCGCTGACCACCACGGCCCCATTTCTGATCGGTAGCCCCATTCCCGTATACAGAATCTCGGCCTCGATCAGCTCCAGGCCGTAGTCGGCGCTCATGTCCTGTCCTTTTGTGAATCGTCCTCGGTGTTCACCATCGCGGCGGCGACCCGGCTCAGGGCCACCAGCAGTTCGTCGGCGTCGGCCCGCCCGATGCTGGGCGTGGCGTCCAGCGCGGCGCCCATGCAGCTCAGCCAGGCCCGCGCCCGCGCCGGGGTAATCGCAAAGGGCATATGGCGCATCCGCAGCCGGGGATGCCCGAATTCCTGCTGATACAGCGGCGGGCCGCCCAGAAAGCCGCTCAGGAAAGCCTCCTGCTTGTGGGCGGTCAGGCTCAGGTCGGCGGGGAAGATGGGGGCCAGGTCGGGGTGCTCGGCCACCAGGCCGTAAAAACGCCCCACCAGTTCGTGCAGCGCGGCAGCGCCGATGCGCCCGTACAGCGGCTGCATCGAGGAGTCGGGAGACAGGTTTATAGGCGCGGTCATGCCGAGCAGCCTACTCCCCGTCCGCCAGAAAGATGGCCCGCCCACCTCCGTCCCCACTCCGTTTCTACAACCCACAACCCACTTCCCACAATCCTCCTCAACTACTCGCGCTCGTATAACTTCCCAGCGCCCGCACCCAGACCAGGCGGCACAGGGCCAGCATCACGCCTGCCACCAGCGGGCTGAGCAGCGCCAGGCTGGTCCCCACCTCGCCGCGCAGGGCCTGGGCCGGAATGGTGGTGACGAAGGCCACCGGCACCACGAAGGTCAGCACCGGGCGAATCCAGGTTGGCAGCGCCTGCACCGGGTAGCGCCCGGCACTGAACACGCCCTGGAACAGCTCGCCGATGTTCTGCACGTTGACCAGCCAGAAGGCCGAGGTGTTGAGGATAAACCAGATGGCGTAGACCATCGCCACCGCGCTCAGGTACAGACAAGTGCCCAGCAGCGCGTTCCAGGGCGTGACCGTGCCCAGTTTGGCTGCGCCGTAGACGATCAGGCCGATGCCCAGCACCAGGTCGGGCAGCCGCAGCACATCAAGATTCCGGAACGAGAGCTGAAACTGGGCGTCAACCGGCTTGAGCAGCAGAAAATCCAGCGTGCCGGTGCGGATGCCCTCGGCGAGCTGGGTCAGGTTGGGCCGCAACCAGATGCTGATGACGCCCTCGGTGAGCGTGAAGAATCCAACCACCATCAGCGCGGCGTTCAGGCTCCAGCCGCCCAGGTCCCCGATCTCAGGCCGCGAGTAGAACAGCAGCACACCCAGCAGACCTGTCGCCAGGTTGGCCAGGCTGCCCAGAATCGCCGCCACGAAGTTGGCCCGGTAGGCGAGCTGGGTGCTCAGGCTGGCACCGACGTAGATGCGGATAAGGCGCAGGAATCTCATGCGCCCACCGCCCCGTATTTGCCCACGCCCCGCCTCCAGACCCAGGCCCGCAGCAGCCCGAAAGCCAGCGTCCAGCCCAGGAGCACCAGGCCGCCGCGCAATGCTTCGCTCAGGCCCGCCTTACCGGTAATCAGGTCGCAGGGGAGGCCCAGCATGTAGGGAAAGGGCGTGAGGCGGGCCACGTTCTGCACGGCCACTGGATACAGGCTCAGCGGCGCCAGCAGCCCGCCCAGCGAGATGTACATCACCCAGACGATCTCCTGGAAGTTGTCGGTGGCCTCGAACCAGAAGGCGAGGAGCCCGATGCAGTATTCCCAGAAAAACCGGAACAGGAAGCCCAAGGCGACCAGCGCGGCGTAGGCCAGCCACAGCTTCGGGTCGGTGCCGAAGCGCGCGCCCGTCGCCAGCATGAACACCGTCATCAGGATCAGCATGGCGGGCAGCCGGACCAGCCGCTCGGCCAGGTGATTGACATAGTGCGTCCAGAACGGATCGAGGGGCCGCAGCAGCTTGGGCGAGAGCGTGCCCTGCCGGATGTCGAAACTCAGCTCCCAGCCGACCCAGGTGACCAGCAGTTGGGCGGTGGCCCAGGTCGCCACAAAATAACTGGCGAAATCGCGGGCGCTGTAGCCGCCGATCTTGCCGCCCGGTGCCGAGTCGGCCTGCTGCATCCAGATCAGGCCCATGATGAGGCTCAGCGTGCCCGACAGCATCCAGATCACGATCTCGGCGCGGTAGATGGTCATGTGCGCGAACTGCGTCAGGCCGATGACCCGCAGCTTGTTGAAGAAAGCCCGGTTCAGAGGATTCTGGTTCATACGCCCACCACCTCGGCTGGACGTGCTCCGGAATCTTCCGCCCTCGCCTCGCTGCGAAACAGCCGCCCGATGACCTGCTCGATGGGCGGGTCTTCCACCGTCAGGTCGGCGACGTTCAGGTTGGTCAGCAGCGCGGCGGCGCGGGCACTGACTTCGCTGCGCGGCACGGTCAGTTCGGCGTTGAGGCCATCGAGCGAGGTGACTTCGCCGTACTCGGCCAGTTGCTGCTCGGTCACCGGGGCGCCGAGTTGCAGCCGGATGGTCTTGCGGGCCGCCGGGCCGCTGCTGAGGCTGGCCAGGTCGCCGTCGAACACCAGCCTGCCGCCGTCGATGACCAGGATACGGCTGCACAGCGCGGTCACGTCGGCCATGTAGTGACTGGTCAGCATCACGCTGGCACCGTATCTGGTGTTGTACTCGCGCACGAACTCGCGGATGCGCTCCTGCATGTTCACGTCGAGCCCGATGGTCGGCTCGTCTAAAAACAGCACTTTTGGTCGGTGAAGCAGGGCAGCGGCCAGTTCACACTTCATCCGCTCGCCCAGGCTGAGTTTGCGAACCTGCTTGCTGAGAATGCCCGACAGATCCAGTACCTCGTCGAATTCGCGCATGGTCGCCTTGAACTCGGCGTCGCTGATCTCGTAGATGGCCTGGTTGACCAGAAAGCTGTCCTGGGCAGGCAGATCCCACAGCAGTTGCTGTTTCTGGCCCATCACCAGCGTGATTCGCCGCAGAAACGCCGCCTCGCGCCTTCGCGGCTCGTGCCCCAGCACCCTCACCGTTCCGCCGGAGGGGTGCAGCAGCCCGGAGAGCATCTTGAGCGTCGTCGTTTTGCCCGCGCCGTTGGGGCCGAGGAAGCCGACCATCTCGCCGCTATGGAGGCTGAAATCCACGCCCCCCACGGCCTCCACCGTGCGCGTCTGGGGCTTGATGAAAGCCCGCAGGCTGCCGACGAAACCCGGCGCCTTTTCGGTGACGGTGTACGCCTTGCGGAGTCCGGTGGCCTGAACGCTTATATCGGTGGCTGGCTTATCGGTGCCTGGCATGATGGCCTCAGGGTACGTGGAGTTGGGAGGAATGTCGTAGGCCGAATGGCGGAGTGGGCGGGTTTGCGGCGTTGCTGGGCCGGACGTGCGGGTGACGGTGGAGCTGTGTTGCGTGGGCTATGGCACTGTGCCAATGCGTCGGCTCCCCCACCCCCCAGCGGCCAGGCGTGCCCAGGCGGAGGAGTGGCACCCTCATGGGGACGAGTGGCGTCCTTATGGGCGTCCGTTCACGAGGACAGTCCGTTCTGGCCAAGACGCCCCCGCCCCGGTGGGGCGAGGGGGTTGGTCGCTCCGCTATGGATGGTACTTCCCAGTCGTCTCAGACGCCCTCTGTCTCTCAGCGTTCTCCACACCGTGGCCGCTGGCGTAGGGCGCCCGTGCTCCGCATCCGCCTATAACTGACTCC
>NZ_JANYGJ010000035.1 GCF_025362455.1 Deinococcus sp.
ATCTGCTTGAACTCGGCCATGCTGCCCACCACCCGGAACAGCACCACGTTTTTGACCGTCGGCGCGTCCACTCCGGTCGAGAGCAGCCGCGAGCTGGTCAGGATCACGGGCGAGGTGGTCTCCACGTCCTGAAAGGCGCTCAGGTGCCCCTTGCCGATCTCACCCTCGGCGGCCACCACCCGCGCCACGTAGTCCGGGTACTGCCGCATCTGGTCGGGCAGCAAGCGGGCAATCGCCGAGCGCATCTGAAGGGCGTGTTCCTGGTCATGACAGAAAATGATGGTCTTCGCCATCAGATCCGTCTGCTGGAGATAGTTCACCAGATGCTTGGCCACCGCCTCGGTGCGCGGCAGCAGCGACAGGGTGGACTCGAAATCCTTGGTGCCGTATTCGCCGTCGGGGATCTCGCGCCCGTAAGCGTCCCGCTGACCCGGCGTAGGTCGCCAGCCCACCGCGTCCACGTCGGTGATGACCCGGCGCACCTGGTAGGGCGCCAGAAAGCCATCCTGAATGCCCTGGGCCAGGCTGTACTCGTAGATCGGCTGGCCGTAGTAGGCGTAGGTGTCGCGGGTGTCCATCCGCAGCGGCGTGGCGGTCATGCCGAGCTGGGTGGCCGGAGCGAAATACTCCAGGATGTCGCGCCAGGCGCTTTCCTCGTTGGCCGAGCCCCGGTGCGCCTCGTCCACGATGATTAAATCGAAGAAGTCCGGGGGGTACTGCCGGTAGAGGCCGGGCCGCGCCTCATCCTCGGCCAGCGCCTGGTAGGTGGCAAAGTACATCTCCCGGCTGGTGTTGACCACCCCGCCCTCGATCTTGAAGCGGGCGTCCCCGAACGGCGCGAAGCCCTTGTCTTTGGGATCGTCCACCAGAATGCTGCGGTCGGCCAGAAACAGCATCCGGGGGCGGCGCAGCGCTTCGCCGAGGTTCCAGCGGCCCTGCCACAGTTTCCAGGCGATCTGGAAGGCGATCTCGGTCTTGCCGGTGCCGGTGGCCAGGGTCAACAGCACCCGCCTTTGGCCCCGCAAAATCGCCTCGGCGGCCCGCTGGATGGCGATGGTCTGGTAGTAGCGCGGCACCCGGTCGCCCAGGTAGTAGGGCAGCAGCAGGCGGTCCTCAGCTTCGGGGGGCAGGCCCCGGTGAGCGCGCAGGCGGTTGACCAGTTCGGTCTGACTGGGAAAGGCGGTGAGGTCGCGCTCCTGGCCGGTCAGGCGGTCATGCTCGACGATGCCGTGCCCGTTGGTGCTGTAGGCGAACGGCAGATCGAGGACCACCGCGTAGTCGATGGCCTGCTGCAAGCCCTGCCCCGGACTCAGGTAGGCCGATTTGGCTTCCACCACGGCGATGGGAAAATCCCGCTTGCTGTAGAGCAGGTAATCGACCCGCTTCTGTTTGCCGCGCCGGGCGTTGCGCCCCTGGACCAGAATGCGGCCATCGGTGAAGGTCTTCTGTTCGCGGATCAGTTCATCGGTCCACCCGGCACGGTACAGGCTGGGCACTACGTACTGGCGGCAGGTATCGGCTTCGGTGATCAACGTGGCCCTCCGGCGCAAGTCTATGCGCAGGAGCCTGACCGAAGCCGCACATTTGCGTGGTGTGAGCAACGATGAAGGTTGGGCCAGTCCAGCAATATACCTGGACTGGCCCGGTTGACCTCGTGAGCTGTTCTCGAATCAGGCGACGTCTGGACGGGTGACAGCCGACTCGATGAGGTTCACCAATTCGTTGACTTTGACCAGCGTCTGCGTTTGAACATCCTCCATGCGTTCAAGCCGCCGTTCAAACGTCCGCACCGACTCTGGTGGTACGGCGTCCAGATAGGTGCCCAGCACCATCTGCACCGCCACCTTGAAGTTGCGGGCCTGTCCAGTCGCCATCAGCTCGTGCGCTTGCCGAACGCGCTCGACGGCCTGGTCATTCAAGAGGCGCGTCTTGCCTTCGCCGATTTCCGCGAAGTACACGCTCAGGCGCTTGGACATGAGGCTAGGGTCAATCGTCAATTCCTGGGCAAGTTCAGAGGCAAGCATAAGCATATCTTACACCCATTTCGACACAAATTTCTGACGTTGCGAGACTCACGAGCCGATTCATTTGGTCTCCGTGACATCCTCGACGAGTTCACGCTCTGGTAAACTGGGAAGCAGCAGTCCTACAAAACCCTAATCTGATCCTATAAGTAGAAGCACCCGGCCTACCCACTCGATCTCCACCTGCACGCACAGCATCAGCGTTTCCCACCCCTCTGCCAGACCAAGCCGTCAAAGGAGCCCGATGAGCACCCTCCACCCCAGTCAAGCCAAGGCGGAACTTCGGCAGCTCCTCACCACCGATCTGGTGCTGACCACCGCGCAGCTCGAACGCTGGGGCCTGCTCAGGGCGGCGACGTGGCTGGAACTCCCGACCGTGACCATGACCTGCCGCACCCGCGTCACCCAGTCCAAGAGCGACACCGACCTGACCTTCGTGGCGCTGGAGGCCGAGCACCTCGACCAGGCTCCCCGCGAGCTGATGCACCTGTGCGGGCTGGCCGAGGCGCGGCGTGGCCGGGTGCTCGCGGCGGGCGAGGAATGGCGCCACGTCAGACTGGCTGGACGGAGCAAAGGGCACCAGCCAGACGCCGAGGTGGTGCAGTTGCTGGACGGCACCCGCCGCTCAGACTGTGCGGTGGAGTTCGATGCCGGGTACTCGACAAAGCGCATCAGCCAGAAACTGGAGGCCGCGACCAACGCCGGGTATAGCCGCATCCTCTGGGCCACCAGCATCCACCGCCGCGCCGAGACGGTCATGGACCAGGCGACCCGGCTCCACCGACAGGGTCGCCTGGTTGACCTCCGGCTGGTCGAGACCCAGTTCGTGGATTTCTGGTCGCCTCACGACCTCTACACCAACCGACCCCGCTGCTATAAACCTATGCGGCTCACTCAGGCGTTTTCGGCAGCGGCAAAATGATCAGTTTGAAGAGGACCAAAGGGGCACGGACCTTTCCCCCAAACTCACGGTGAGTTTTATCGATCATGCGCTGTCTTTTGGTCTCTTCCTCGCGGATGTAGGCCCGCAGGTTCTTCTCGTCGGGCACGGCGATCAGGAGCGGCGAGTGCCAGATGCCGATGTCCCGGCGGTGCTTGGCATACAGGGCCTTGAGCCGGGCGAGCTTGATACCGCCGTTGGCGATGGACGCGTACAGGAAGGGGTAGCCCTGGACCGCCTCGTGGGATCTGAGGATGTTGTAGTGGACTTCGAGCCGGTTGCCCCAGTCGGCCTCGATGACCCGCAACTCCTGCGGCGGCACCTTGAAAACCGAGCGCACGATCTGGTCGGTGTAGGGCCGCCCGGAGGCTCTCCCCCGCGTCACGCCGCCGCTCCGTTTGCATTCATGGTTTTGCAGGACGTAGCCCTGCTCCCGGAGCACCGCCAGGGCGTCGTTCTGAAAAGCCCGGTCGGCCACCGAACCCGGCCCGGCCAGATAGGGAACATAGCGGATGCCGAGCTGAGTCTTGTACTCCAGCAGTGTGGCCCGGCCCTTGGCGCTGAGCGCCAGCACCGGGCCGTAGAGCGTCTGGTATTCCTTGATCCAGCCGTTGGTCAGCAGCACCTGCCAGTTGGGCACCGGGCCGTGTTCCGTGACCACTCGCCGTTTCGTGAGCGCCCCGGCCTGCCCCACCGTCACCATCACCCGGTCCTGCACCTGCTTGATCGTGGTCATACCTCACGGTATCGGGGGCACCCCAGTGGCGTCAGGAAATCGGTGGCGAAATACAAAAGCCACCTGAGTTCAGCAGCGCGTGAGGTGAACAGACCTCCCCCTGCGAACCATCACCCAGCAGGGTCAGCCGGGTCCGAATTCGGCAGGCCGCGCCGATGTTCACCTCACAGGATGAGTTGGCTGGGAAGTTCGTCGAAAGCTGAGGTAAGGCATTAGAGGGCGGTCCCCCTGACCCCACCGCCGAGCCAGGAGAACCGCCTGATGAACGTTATTGGAGTTTGTCTCGCGTCACCTCGAACGTTTCGATACCCCGCCCGAAATCAACCAGCAGCTTGAACGTGTTGGCCCCAGCAATGGCTGACTTCTGACCGATGGTGAACGAGCCTTCCGGCAGGTTAACCCCATACACACCAGAACTGAAAAACTTGTAATTGTTGCTGCGGTCCATGACGGGCACCCGCACCGTTTCCTGACCTGCCGCGTTGTAGAACGCCAACACAATCAACAGTTTGTCTGAAAATGTCTTGTAGCTGGCAGCGAGATCGACCCCTTGCGGCGGTACGTTATCTGGCACCGCATCCCCAGCGAGGGCGATCTTGCGGCAGACCTCGGCGACATCACGGGCATTGTTCTGGAAGACAATGCTGCCCTCGGTGCTGGTGAACCTGATCTGGCCTGAGTTGATCGGGGCGCTCCCCGCACTGGCTGAGGTGTAGCCGGAGCGGCAGACAGCAGACCGGGCCGCCGCATCGAGGAAGAATTGACCGTACACCCAGGTCGGATTTTTTGGCACGAAGGCGGCGGCTACCGCGCCACCCAGGCCCGGTTTTCCACTGCTGCCGGTGGCTGGCAAAATCGCGTCGACTAGGGC
>NZ_JANYGJ010000043.1 GCF_025362455.1 Deinococcus sp.
CAGGCCGACAGCCCCACGGGCACCAAGCCGCTCAGCGCCGAGGCCTCGGTGCAGGCGCTGTACGCCCTGGACGACCACTGGAAGCTCAGCGCCAACGCCCGCTACCGGCTGGGTAAGGATTTGAATGCTCTGCAAGGCGCCGCTCAGGTTGGCCTGGGGGTGCGCTATGAGTTCTGATGCCCGGCCCTTCACTCTTCACTCCACTTCAGGGAGGTGGCTCGTGCTCGGTTCACTGTTCAGACCAAGCTTTAACTTATCCCGCTGGCTGGCTCTGCTGCTCACACTGCTGGGCCTGAGCCTGGGCAATCTGGCGGCGGCGCAGACTTACGCCGCGCTTGAACTCTCACCCACGCGGGCCGAAATCGGACAGATCGTGACGGCCAGTTGGGAATCGGACACCAGGCCCAACAACATGTCCATCGACTGGGGCGACGGCACCCGTGAGCCGCAACCGGGCACGTCCGGAAAAGCCACGCACCGTTACAGCGCGGCCAACACCTACACGGTGGTGCTGTTCGTCGGTGACGCGGTAGGCATTCGCCGCCAGGTCACCATCACCGAGGCCACCACTTGCGTGATTACTGCGGACCCCAATCCGGCCCAGCCGGGTGAAACGGTGGTGCTCAAGGTGCAGTTCAGCGGCCCGGCAGGCAGCAAGTACGGCATCGACTTCGGGGACGGCAGCGTCGATAACTTCGCCACGCCCGGCCCCAACAAGTCGATCAGCTTCAAGCACGCCTACAAGGCAGCCGGAACGCAGATCGTGGTCGTGAACGATTCGGTTTCCGGCCAGCCGCTGTGCCGTCTGGTGGTGACCATCAAGCCGCCCGTCGTGGAGGCGACCACCTGCGAAATCAGCGCCGAGCCCAGTCCGGCCAACGTCGGCGAAACGGTCAACTTCAGCGTGCAGTTCGGTGGACCGAGCAGCAGCAAGTACAGCATCGACTTCGGCGACGGCAGCAACCAGGCGTTCGCGCCGAATGCCAACAAGTCGGCCAGCTTGGGGCACGTCTACAAATCGCCAGGCACCCAACTGGTGATCATTACCGACCTGGGCAACGACAACCGCGTTCTGTGCCGCCTGAGCGTCAAGATCAACGAGCCGGAAGTCGCCGAGGCGACGCTGAGCCTCGACCCCAATCCGGCCAACGTCGGCGAGGCGGTCACGGCCACGCTGGGGGGCCTCAACCCAACTTTTGCGCACTCGCTCGACTGGGGCGACGGCACGGTGGTTCCGGCCACCGGCTCGCCCAAGCACAGCTACAGCGCACCGGGCATCTACATCGTCAAGTTGCAGGGCAATAAACAACTTCCCGTGACGGTCAGCCTGCGGGTGAATGCCCGCGCCATGACGCTGAGCCTCGATCCCAACCCGGCGCTGGTGGGCCAGGTCGTGACGGCCACGCTGGGCAACGTACCCGCCGGGGCCGCCGCCTCCCTCGACTGGGGCGACGGCAGCGTGGTTCCGGCCAGCGGTTCGCCCAAGCACAGCTACGCGGCGCCGGGCGTCTACCTGGTCAAGCTGGGCATCACCAACTCCACCTTCTCGGTGCCGCCCGTGACGGTCAGTCTGCGGGTCACGGCCAACCCACTCGAACTGAACGTGGACCCCAATCCAGCCGAGGTCGGCCAGGCAGTCACGGCCACCACCGGCAAGCTGCTGCCCGGCGTGGCCTACAGCCTCGACTGGGGCGACGGCAGCACAGTCCCAGCAAGCGCTTCACAGAAGCACACCTACGCGGCGCCGGGCGTGTATATCGTCAGGCTCAGCGCCTCCGAGCAGGCGCCCGTGACGGTCAGTGTCACGGTGCGGGCACCTAAACCGGACCTCAGCCTCGACCCCAACCCCGCCGAGGTGGATCAGAGCGTCATCGCCAGTATGGACAACCTGGTCGGCAGCCTGAACTACTCGCTCGACTGGGGAGATGGCAGCGCCGTGCCGGTCAAGGCCAGCGGCAAGGCCAATTCCAAGCACGTCTACGCCGCGCCGGGTGTCTACCTCGTCAAGCTGAGCGCCGAGGGCCTGGCCCCGGTGACGGTCAGCCTGAGCGTGAAGTTGCCTGTACCCGAACTCAGCCTCGATCCGAATCCCGCCGAGGTGGGGCAGACCGTCACCGCCAGCATCGGCAAGCTGGTGGGCGGCGTCAAGTACACCCTGGACTGGGGCGAAGGCCCTGCCGTACCGATAAGCGCACTCAAAGCGGCCAGCCTGGGCAGCGCCAGCGCGGCGCACAAGTACGCGGCGCCGGGCGTCTACCTGGTCAAGCTGACGCCGGAGGGTGCGCCCCCCGTGATCGTCAGCCTGAATGTCAAGGTGCCCAAACCCACTCTGGAGGCCGAGCCGAATCCCGCCCGCGTGGGCGAGACCGTGACGGCCAAGCCGGGCAACACCGTGCCGGGCCTGAGCTACACCCTCGACTGGGGTGACGGCAGCGTGGTTCCAGCCACTGGAACGCTCAAGCACGTCTACGCCGCTACGGGCACCTATATCCTCAAGCTGAGCGTGGACAGCGCCGCGCCTGCACTGGTCACCCTCAAGGTGGAAGCCGGGCTGGATGTCAGCGAACTGCGGCTGCACTTCACGGCGCCGGAAGACGCCACGACCCTGAGCGTGATCGCCGGGCAACGCCTCGACGCCGCGCTCGATTTGGAATACGCCGGTCAGGGCACGCTGGGCGGGGACCTCCTGCTCGACGGCAAAGTAATTGCCAAAGCTGTGCTGAACGCGGTCAAGGGTAAAACGAAAGTAACATTCCCAATTCCGAATCTGGTGACGGGCGAAGTTGGAGTCCATACCCTCCAGTACCAGCCGGACGCTCCGGCCAGCGGCGCACCTATCCAGAGCACGCCGCCCGCCATAACCTATACGGTCAAACCCGTGCCGATCGAGCTGGAGATCGACGGCTTCGTATTCAAGATCACGACGCTGAAGAATCCCAGTTTCGGCGCCTTCGAGGGCAGCGCCACCCACAGCCTGATCGTGGCTGGCGTCGAAGCCTTCAAGGATATGAAGGTCGGCTTCAGCAAACTGACCGTCGTGGCCGTCAGTGACGTTCGGGTCCGGGTCACCGAGGGTCAGATCGTGATGAACCTGAACGCGGGCCAGGCGCCGAACATCCTCAGTGGCAAGGCGGGCTTCAAGTGGTACGGCGCGTCTGCACTGCCGCTGCCTTCCGGACTGGGCGGCTTCAAGGTATTGCCCGCCAGCGTGACCTTCACACCCACCTCGGCGGACCTCAGCGGCCAGGTGTCGCTGGCGACGGACTGCTCCGAGCCGGTCAGCAAAGGGCCGAACATCAAAGATTACGGCCAGGCCATTCTCCAGAGCCACCCGACCATTCTCGACATCGTGTCGTCCGTGACCAATCCGCTCCTCGACCCGGATTACGCGACCCTCCAGAACATCTCGTTCGGAGCATTGCTGGATAAGGGTGCCCTGCCGGTGATCGCCGCACCGATGAACGTGGGCGGCAACGGCCCAGGCAGCCACAACCCAGTCGCCCGGCCCATGAGCACCCGCCGCCTGATGGCGCAGGGCACGGGCGCAGCGTTCAGCGCCGCCAACAACCTGGGCCACAGTCAGGACTTCCGCTTCTCTGGGCTTCAAGGCCACTCGGCCAGCGCCAGCGCCGTCAGTACAGCGGGCGCCTACACCGAACTCTTCAAATACTGCCGCCCGGACGAGAAATACACCTACCCGGTCACGGCGGCCCTCAAGCCGGTCACGGGCGATCTGTACGGCAGCAGCGACGTGACGCTGAGCACCCTCAAGGTGCCGACCACCCCGCTCGATTTGGACGGCAGCGCTACTTTGACCCTCGACCTCAGCGCCGCGCAGACCGCTCCCGGCGTGGACGGCGTGCTGCCCTTATACGACAGCGCCGGGGGCATTCCCAAACCCGCAGCGGGCGCAGGCTGGATGGGCGTGCTGCTCGACAAGGCAACAGCAGGCATCGGCCAGGCCCGCACCGCGCCGCTCAGCGCCACCCTGCGAGGCGGCTACACCTTCGGCGCGGACCTGAAGCCTGGCGAGTTCACCGACCGGGGCTGGACCTTCAAGCTCAAGGATCTGAAATTGCAGGTCATCGAGAACCACGTGCAGAGCTCGGCAGGCAGCGCCACTACCAAGGTTCCGCTGTTCGAGCAGCAGGCCGACGTGGCCATCAGCGTGCAGGCCGAGGGCGACTTCCACTACACGCTGGTGGGCGACCTGAAGCGCGATTTTGGCAAAAGCGTCATGACCTCCGGCGGCGGCGCCTGGGTCGAGCGCGGCAGCAAACTCGATCTGCAACTGAGCGCCGCGACCTGGGATTTGAAGGAGATTTCAACCCTCAAGGCCAACGCGACGGGCGGCGGCAGCGGCGGCAGCGGCGGCAGCAGCATCGCAGGCGGCATTAAGTACAGCGCCTTTGCCGACACGGCAAGTATCAAAACCTATCTCGGCAACGTACCGGACACCAAGGGCGGCTTCGCGGTGGCCAGCGCCGTCAGCACTTCGGTCAGCGCCAACGCCTCGGCTCTGCTGGCAGGTGCGCTGGGCACTGGCTCCAGCGGTGGCGGCTCGACAGGTGGAGGCCCCCGCGACACTCCGTTCGTGGCTGTGACCGGCGCTATCGGCCTCAGCGGCGGCGCGTCCGGCATCCTGGTCTTGCCCTCCGCCTCGCTGGACAAGGGCGTGGCGAGCCTGGGCACCTTGACCTTCACGGCAGACGGCAACGTGCGCTTCGGGGAATCGGGATTGAGCCTGGGCAATCAGCGCAAGAGTGCGGACGGCCTGAGCCGCGCCACCCTCAGCTCGCCCGATTTCAAGCTGCTAGGGCAGACCTTCAACATCCACTACGTCGTCATCGGCGGCGCGGGCAGCGGCTATACGCTCGGCCTGGACGGCCAGCAGCAGCTCAGCTCGCAGACACCCATCACGGCAGCCCAGATGCGCTACAAGGTGTCGGGCGGCAAGAACCTCAGCCTGAGCCTGCACACCGACGGCTTCGAGAAACGGGTAGATCCCAACGCCATCTTCCGGGTCCAGGGCTCCGACATCTTCCTGGCGCTCAGTGGCACGGCGATGTACCCAGCATCCGACGTGCGGGCCAGCCTGGGCAGCATCAGCGACGTCAACGTGGGCCTGAAAGAAGTCCCCGGCGGCTACGAGTTGACCGTTAAAGGTGGACTGGACACCGGCCAGGGCGCCTCCGTCATCGCGGTCAGCGCCGAGGCCCTGTTCGGTCTGACGAACGATCCGTACTTCTATGTCAAAGCCAGTGTGGACAGCCGATCACCGATTGTCACGGTGCTGGGCGCTTTCAACCTCTACGGCTTCACGGGTGGCGTCGCCTACAACATGAAGTGGCCCGACAACGCCACCGTTCCGCAGTACGCCAAGCCGCCCACCAAGTCCGGCGACCACCGCCTGCAAATTATCGGCGGCATTACGGCGGCCTTTGAAGCGGGCGAGAGCCTGCACCTCAAGGCCATCTTCAAGATCGATACCGCGCACGGCTTCGAGCTGACCGCCGACGGCTGGATCATGACCCCCATGAGTCAGGGCGTGTTCGGCAGCAAGGCGGCGCAGGCGCGGATTCTGGTTTCGGTCACCAGCGACGGCTTTGACATGCGCGGCTGCCTGGGGCCGCAGTACATGGACGGGCTCAACTGCAATGACCTCCGCAAGTTTACCCTAGCCGAGGTGGTGGACATTACCGCCTGGATGCATGTGCGCATCGCCGACCAGAAGTTTGTCAAAATCGGCACCTACGGCAACCCGATCAGCGCCAAGCTCAACATTCCGCTGCTGGGCGGCGTGGAGTCGCGTGGCTACCTGATTATCGGTCAGGCTTTTGAAAACGGGGACCGCAAGGATAACCTCAAGGGCACCGGCATCTTCGCGGGCTACGCCTTCGACATCAACCTGGGCGCGGCAGGCTCGCTGGGCCGCATCGGCTGGCCGTTCAAGTGCTACCCCTGGGCACGCGCCCGCTTCCAGTACGGCTGGAACATCGATGTGGGCCTGCAACTCGATCCGGTCAGCTTCGACGCCGCCGCCGCTTTCCACGCGGGCTTCGAAATCCGGGCAGGCTGCGCCGGACGGGACCGGCCCTTTGCCAACAAGGCCGAGATCATGGCCTGGAACGGCAAGAGCATCGGGCTGGAGATCGACGCCGACATCAGCGGGCACCTGCGGGCCTTCGACCCCTTTGCCTTCGACGGCGAGGCCAACCTGCACGTGGACCTGCCGATCATCCCCACCTTCGACGTTCACGCCAGCGTGAGTTTCTAGAGCATCTGAGCACCGCCGGGGCGAAGTTTAGTTAATCGCCCCGGCCCCCAAGGAGAAGCACATGCGACCTACCGTTCCACTTGCACTCACCGCCCTGCTGAGTCTCAGTGCCGCGCTGAATCCTCCAGCACTGGCCCAGACCGCGCCCAGCAAACTTCAGGTGCTGGCCCTGGGTAACAAAGCCAGCGTCAGTTTGAGGCTCCCGATCCTGCCGGGCGGCCTGCCCACCGCCGGATACATTGTCAAGCGCTCCGGGCCGGGCGGCGCCCAGACGCTGACAGTCAAGCCGCTGAACAAGCTCGAAGCCACCGCCCGCTACAAACTCGATCCCGAAGACTACGACCTGGCCGTGGGCGCCCTGCGAGCCCTGGAAGACGACAAGCTCGGCAACGAGGAGCGCGGGTATCTGCTGCTCAATCTGCTGAGCACCGTCACCGACCCCAAGCTGGCCCGCGCCCTGAACCTGATCTACGAGGACGACAAGCTGGCGCCCGGCAGCTACACCTACAGCGTCTCGGCGGGGAGTCAGAACCTCGGCTCGGTGACGGCCCAGGTCGGCAGAGACATACCGCTGGCCGCGCCAACAGGTCTCAAGGCCGCGCCTGCTCTGCGCCAGGCCGCCCTGAGCTGGGCACGCGGCGACGACATGGTGGTGGCCTACCGGACGCAACGCGCTTCCGGCATCGGCGAGTTCACCAACCTGACCAACAATCCACAGATTGTCAACCGGGGCGTGACACCTGCCTTTAGTGACACCAAGCTCGATCCCAAGCTGAGTTACCGCTACCGCGTCAGTGCGCTGGACGTGTTCGGGCGCGAAAGCGTGCCGGGCAATGTGGTCAGCTTTGAGGCCCGGTTGACCGTGCCGCTGGTCGCTCCGGTGTTCACCAAAGCTGCCGGGCAGCAAAACCAGGTGGAACTGGCCTGGCCCAAAGTCAGCGACCCGAACGTCAAGGACATCACCCTGCTGCGCGGCGACCACCCCGGCAAGCCGAGCGTGCTGGTCAAGTTGCCCGCCAGCGCGACGAGCTACATCGATAAAACCGCCACGCCCGCCCAGCACCGCTACTACTCGCTGAAGGTCAGTGACGGTATGCGCACCTCGGAAGCCAGCCCGGAGTGGGTGGGCCGCGCCTACAACGAGACCCCGCCCACCGCGCCGGGTGCCCTGAAAGCCGCCGAGTCCGAAACCAGCATCGCGCTGAGCTGGACGCCAGGCCCCGAAAAAGACCTGGCCGGGTACAACGTATACCGCGCCGAACTGGCACCCGGTGGCGGCGCCCCGATCACCCTGCTGACCGGCCAGCCGCTGAAGGCAGCCAGCTTCAAGGACGATCTTCCGCAGGGCGTCCAGAGCCAGTTTCGGTATCTGGTGCGGGCCGTCAACACCAGCGGCGTGGAAGGCGCGCCGTCGGCCCCGGTCACGGCCAGCCTGACCGACAAGACGGCGCCAGACGTACCATTACTGCTGCGGGCAGGCTCGGCACCAGGCCGCATCGCCATCATCTTCACGCTGCCGCCGACGCCGGACCTGAAAGCCTTCGAGGTCTACCGCGCCGCCCAGAACGAGGCCCAGCCGGTAAAGGTGGCGACGCTGGCCCCCGATAGCCTGGGCTACGTGGACAGCCGGGTGCGCGGCGACGTGCAGTACAGCTACGCGGTCATTGCACTCGACACGCACGGCAACGCCTCGAAGGCGTCGAACGTGATGGCCGCTGTTTCCCCGCCTGACAAACTCACCGCTCCGGCAGGGCTGAGCGCCCACCTGGACGGCAAACTGGTTCGGCTGAGCTGGACCGACTCGCCTGCCGCGCTGGCTTACTACGTGTTCCGGACCACCGGCAAAGCGCGGGTGCAGATCGCCGGGCCGCTTCAGAAGCCCGCGTACCAGGAAGAGGCCCGCAAGGGCGTGCGCTACAGCGTGCAGGCCGTGAACGCCAGCGGCAACACCGGCCCCATGTCGGCGGAGGTGGAAGTGCGCTGAGGCGTGAGGTAGATACGACTGGTCAGCGCTGAGGTGTTACCTGGCCTACGCACCCGCAATAGGTCTGAACCTCGACGAATGTGGTGGAGATCGTCCTTGTTGTCTGGTAACCTAACGGGTGACAAATTCGGCTTGGAGATGGCCCACCTCCCGCTCCTGGGTGTCAAAGCTGTCTGAAACTTTCCTGACTACAGTGAAACGCTTGTCGTTAAGAGCTGATGATGGTGAACATAGCTCTGAGGAGCGGTATGACCATTCAGCGCCGGTTCGCCAGTAGCCGGAGCAGCAGCAGCACCGAGAAGGCGAACACCACCATGACCGCGCTCAGCACCAGCGCCGGACGCAGATCGCTTTCCATGGCGCTGTAGATTGCCAGCGTGATGGTCCGGGTGCGCCCCTGGAGCGATCCGGCGAACAGGATGGTGGCGCCGAACTCGCCCAGCGAACGCGCCCAGGCCAGCACCAGACCCTCCAGGAGAAACGGCCAGGCGATGGGCAGGGTCACGCGGCGAAAGACCGCTCCGGTGCCCGCGCCGTCCACCATCGCCGCCGCCTCGATGTCGGGGTCCACGGCGCCGAAGCCCGCACGGGCCGCTCTCAGGTAAAACGGCGCACTGGTCAGCAGCAGCGCCAACACCACCGCCGCCGGACTGAAGGCCAGGTCGATGCCCGCCAGCCGCAGGGGCCGCCCCAGCAGCCCATTCGAGCCGAAGGTCAGCAGCAGCGCCACGCCCGCCACCACCGGAGGCAGGGTGATCGGCAGGTCCAGCAGGGTTTCGAGCAGGGCTCGGCCCACAAAGCGTCGCCGGGCCAGCAACCAGGCGGCGGGCGTGCCCAGCAGCACGGTCAGCGCCAGGCTGGCCCCGGAGGTCACTGCGCTGACTTTCAGGGCGTCGAGCACCGGCGGGCTCAGCAGGGTCGGCAAAAAGTCGGCGCTCAGACCGCGCCCCAGCAGCACCAGCGTAGGCAGCAGCAATAGCAGCGCCAGCACGGCGCTCAGGGCGATGGGCAGCGGCGGCAGCGTGCGTGCAGCGCGGGTCATGCGGAAGGAATCACCGGGCGCCCAAGAACCCCCATTTTTTCAGGATGCGCTGGCCCTGGGCCGAGAGGACGTAGGCGACGAAAGCGCGGGCAGCGTCAGCATTTAAACTCCTCTGCATCACGCCCAGCGGATAACTGGTCAGCGGGTTGAACCGCCCCGGCAGGCCGATGGTCCGCACCGCCGGGCGCAGGCTGGGCGTCAGGTCGCTGGCATAGACCACCGCCGCGTCGCCCTGGCCGAGCTGAATTTTAACCGCCACCTGCCGGACGTTGGGTTCCTCGCTGACCACGTTCGCCAGCACGCGGGCGCCGAAGTCGGGGCCGTAGGTGCCCGCTTTCGAGATCAGCTCCAGCGCCTTGCGGGTGGCGTCACCCACCGGCACGGCCTTGTCGGCCAGCACCAGCTTGACGCCGGATTTTGCCAGATCGGCCAGGGTAGTTACGGCGCTGCTCGACCTCGGCGCGATAATGAGCAGGCGGTTACGGGCGAAGATCTGCCCGGCGCCCAGCAGTCCGGCCTTCACCAGCGGGTCGTACTGGGCGGCATTGGCACTGGCGTACACGTCGGCGCGGGCGCCCTGCTCAAGCTGGGTCCGTAGCGCCTGCGATCCGGCAAACTGGAAGGTGGTCTGGTTGCCGGACCCGGCATCGAAGTCTCGCCCCAGTTCGGTAAAGGCGTCGGTGAGGCTCGCCGCCGCGAAGACGGTCAGCTTGGCGGCGTGGGCGGACGTGAAGCTGAGGGCCAGCAAAGCGAAGAACAGACGTGGCATGAATTCAGCGCCTCCCAGTCGGCGTCAGGGTCGTGATGAGGGTGCCTGACAGTTCCGGGTCGTAGCCGTCCAGGGCACCCAGCTCACTGCGCAGCGCAGGGCTGCGGGCGGCCTGGAGCAGCGCCTGGACGCTAGGGTGGCTCAGATGCGCCTGCGGCACCACCAGATCGAAGCGCTCGCGCAGCAGCGGTACGAAACTCAGCCCATACGCCTGCGCCGCCGAACGCGGTCCCAGTCCCACGTCGGCCTGGGCGTGCGCCACCGCCTCGGCCTGGTCGAGCGGGCCGGGGTATTCGTGGTCGTAGCCGACGATATGCGAAACGTCCAGCCCAGCTTCGAGCAGCCCAGCGTCGAGCAATCGGCGCGACCCGGCGCCGGGGGGCCGGTTGGCCAGCCGCAGCCCGGCGCGGCCCAGATTGGCCAGCGCGTGAATGCCGAGTGGATTACCCGGCGCCGTCATCAGGCCCTGCTCCCAGCTCCACAGGGCGTAGAGGTGCAACGTGTCAGCGTCCGGATCAGCCGCCAGCGCCGAGCGCACGAACGGCACATTCGATTCGCCGCTCTCCGGATCGTACAGATGCAGGCCCGCCGCGTGCGCCTCGCCGCGCAGCAGGGCCGCCAGCGCCTGTTCACTGACGGCGGGGCGCAGCAGCACCCGCCCAGGCGCGGCGTGACGGCCCAGCAGCTCCAGCGCCGGGTCGCAGCCGTAGAGCACCGCCGCCTCCTGCCAGCGCGGCGCGGGGGTCAGCGGCTCCAGGGTAGCCCGACCATCAAGCTGAACCTCGCTCAGCAGCGCGTCGGCAAGCTCGCCCAGCGCCCCGGAGCCGGTCAGGGGGTAGGCGCATAGGTCCGGCCCGATTTGCGCCAGTTGCAGCCGCTGGCCGGGCACGCAGGCACCGATCAGCTTTGCCTCAACGACGGAAGACTCCAGCGCGAATAAATCCTCTACCCGGCACTCCAAAGCGCGGGCCAGATGCAGGGCCACCATCACGCTCGGCACGGAGACGCCTGCCTCGATGCGGTGCAGCGCCTGACGGGTCATTCCGGCGCGGCGGGCCAGTTCGCTGGGGCCGAGTCTGGCTACCTCGCGCCGCTGCCGGACAGTGTTGAGGGCGGGCAGCGCGGCGTTCATCCCTGAAGTGTAAACAGGACGTGACGCTACGTCAACGGCAGACGACGCCCGACGCCAGCTTCACCGCATCTCAATCTGGGCTTATGAGGCTCTTGAGCTGCGAGAAACCACGACGCGAGCCTGCTTATGCTGACGCCATGAAGCAGCCCAACCTGTTACGCGGCGCCCTGATCGGCGCGTTGGCCGGAGTGGTCGGTTCGTATGCCAAGGCGCTGGCCGAACCACCCCTCCAGACCCTCACCGAAGCCTGGTTTCCGCCCACGCCCGCCGAGAAGAAGATGATCGGAGCCGATCCTTCCGGGCGCCTGGACCACATGCCCCCCGCCGAGATGATTCAGGCGGCGGCGGACGCGGCGCAGGTGTCGATTTCCAAACATGACAAGCTCAGGGACCAGCAGTTCATCCACTACGGCATGGGCGCGGGCACGGCGGCGGTGTACGGTGCGCTGGCCGAGGTCTACCCCGGCGTCACGCGGGGCGCGGGCATTCCGGCGGGGGCGGTGCTCTATGGGCTGACGCACGCCAGCGCCGTGCCCGCCACCGGCTTTCAGGCCTGGCCCTGGCAGTTGCCCATCGCCGCCGTGTTGTGGGAAGCCGGGTCGCATCTGGTGTTCGGACTGGTGACCGAATTGACCAGGCAGGGACTGGAAATAGTGTGGGAGCGGCTGGAAGACTGATCGACGAGTGGGGCGTTGACCGGACCTCACGGCACCACCTGCGAGCCGTGGACGCCGGTTGCCGCTTCGTAAGCGGGCAGCACCCGCCCGGCGACGTCGCTGGCGGTCCCCTCCCGCACCAGGGCCACCACCGCGCCACCGAACCCGGCTCCGGTCATGCGGGCGCCGTACACGGCGTCGTCGGCCTGGAGCAGCGCCACCAGGTTATCCACCTGCGGATGTGACACCTGGTAATCGTCACGGAGGCTGGCGTGCGAAGCGTTCATCAGCTTGCCGAACCCGGCGGCGTCGGCGTCCAGGCTCTCCAGCACGCGGGCGTTCTCGCTCACCACATGGCGGGCACGCCTCAGCAGCAGCGGCGGCAGAATATCGAGTTGCCCGATGTCATGCACGTCGCGCAGCTCCGGCACGCCCAGCAAGCGGCTGGCCTCCTCGACCTGGGCGCGGCGCTCGTTGTAGCCGGACTCGGCCAGGCGGCGCGGCACGCCCGAATCGAGCACCAGCACCTCACTGCCGGTGGGCAGCGGCACGGCGCGGCGCTCCAGGCTGCGGGTGTCGATCAGCAGCAGGGTCCGGGTATCGGCCAGGCTGGAGGCCATCTGATCCATCACGCCGCACATCACGCCCACGAATTCATGTTCGACCTGCACGCCGCGCAGGGCCAGTTCCACGTCGCTCAGCGGGAGGTGATACAGATCGCGCAAGGCCCGCAGGGTGGCGACTTCCAGCGCGGCGCTGCTGCTGAGGCCCCCGCTGGGCACGTCGCTGTCGATCAGGGCGTCGAGGCCGTCGTGAATACCGCTGAGCGCGAAGCAGCCGGTCAGGTACGGCGCAAAATTCTCGCCCACGTCGCCCACCGCCGTAACAAGGGTCTGCGCCAGTTGCACGCTGCGGAGCTGGTGCCGGACCGTGCCGTTGCGCCGGAGCTGCACCGTCGCCCGCTGCGGGATGGCGGTGGGCAGGACAAAGCCGCCCTGGTAATCGGTGTGCTCGCCCAGCAGGTTGACCCGGCCCGGCGCACTGGCCGTCACTTCCGGCAGGGCGCCGAAGACGGACTGGAAGGTCTGGGTGCTGATCTCAGTCGGATTGTTCATACTTGAAGTGCCCGCAACTGCCCGGCGGCCCATTCTGGCAGGGCGTCGTTGGCGAATTCCCCGGCGCCCTGCTCGGTTCCGGCCAGGTATTTGAGCTTGCCGGGTGAGCGCAGATACGGATAGATTTCGATGTGCAGCGGGAAGGCCGGGTACGCGGCGTCCAGCGGCGCCTGGTGCAAGGTGAGCAGGTAAGGCATCCGCACGCCGAAGAGAGCGTCGAGGCGCATCAGCGCGTCCTTGAGCACGCGGGCGAAGGCGGCACGCTGACTGGGGCTCAGGTCGGAGAGCAGCGAGGCCGCTTCGGTGGGCAGCACCCAGGTCTCGTAGGTGTAGCGGGCGAAGGGCGGCACCACGCTGATGGCCTCGCCGCCGTCGAGAATGACGCGCAGCCCGGCTGAGCGCTCGGACTCGGCGAAGCCTTCCAGCCAGGGCCGACCCAGATCGCCTTGGTAGGCCAGGGCGCTGCGGAGCATCCG
>NZ_JANYGJ010000063.1 GCF_025362455.1 Deinococcus sp.
AGCAAACTGCTCCCGGTCCATATCGACCTCCATTCAGGCGTACAATTCCGGCTCGTGCTCGACGATGACCAGCTCATTGTCGTCCGGGTCGCGCAGACTCAGGGTGCGCCCGAAGCCCTCGTCCACGATCTCGGCGCTGACAGCTACACCGCGCTCGATCAGGCGGGCGCTCAGGATCTCCAGCGGTTCCTGGGCCTCGAAGCCGAGCTGGAGGCGGCCATTCGCCGGGGGCAGAGTCTGGGCGTGATGCAAAAACAGCAGTAGATCACTCCACTCCAGCTCGGTCCAGCCGCCGCTCCGGCTGTGGCGGCGCAACTTGAAGCCGAGCCCAACGTAGAACGCCTCGGCCCGCGCCACGTCGGCGGTGCAGAGCAGCACACTGGGCCTCACGGTGCATCCTCCCCGGCGTACTTGGCGGCCCACTCCTCGCCTGCTTGTTTCGCCTTGGCGTCAATCACCAGTTGCTGTCTGAGCGCCGCTTCCACATAGGCACTCAGGCTTCGTCGACTGTCGATACTGGCGATTTTCACGGCCCGGATCAGCTTTTCCGGCAGGTAGATGTTGAACTGCTTCTTATCATCGTCGCCCATAGCTGATACTAGCATACTAGTAAGATAGTAATCAAGCGCAGAAAGGGGCAGCCGCGAAACTGCCCACAAGTCCGGCTCCGGTTTACTGGCTGAGGGTGTAGCTCGCTCCGGTATCGGCGTTGAAGACGTACAGGCTGCCCTTCATGCCGATGATGAAAGTGTTGGTGCTGGGAAGGCTGGCCACGACCTGCTGGTTGCCGTCGCGGATGTTGCTTTTCAGCGGTCCGCTGGTCACCTTGAGCACGCTGCGGTCGCCGGTCTTGAGGTCCACTTTCACCGGCTCGAAGTATTCGCTGCTGGCCTGGGGCAACACGCTCAGGGCGAAGGTCTTAGCCAGTGCGAAAGCGCCCAGGTAGCCCACCTCGCCGTCGCCCTGGCCGGTGCTGCGGGCCGGGGCGCGGACGTTCTTGAGGCTGACGGTGCTGCGTTTGCCGCTGTTCAGGTCAATGGAAAACAGCGTGTTTCCGCTGGGGTTCGGGCCGGTCGTACCGAAAAATGTGCCGCCGCGCAGCGCCGAGGTGTTCATGATCGGCGTCAGGGTGTTGACCGTCGGCCCGTCGCCGACGACGTTGGTGCCAGTGTTCTCGTACTCGCTGACCCAGGCGCACTTCTTGCCCGAAGCGACTTTCAGCAGGCCGATATTGCTGCCTGACGGGTTGTTGTAGGCCATCAGGTAAAAGGTGCCTTTACCGTCGGTCTCGAAGCTGTCGCCGGGCTTGATGCGCCCGTTGCCGCCCTGGCAGAGACTGGCTTCATTCACGCCCAGTCCGGCCTCGATGGTCTGAATTGAGGTCGGACCGGGGCGGGCAGCGTCGTCGTAGAGTTTGTGTGCCCACAGCACGCTGCGGTTGCCGCTGGCCCGGTCCACCTTGATGATCTCGCTGCGGCGGACCAGGCTCTTGCTCACCAGGGCGGCGATGCTGCCGTCGGCCTGAGCGCGCACTGCCCGCACGCCGCCCAGATCCCAGGCTTCGGCCTGGTTGCCCTGGTCGGAGGTGTAGGTAGTGCCCTTGCCCCTGCGCTCCTCGCCGTCCACGATGCCGCTGATCACCGTGCGGTTGCCGGTGGCGAGGTCCACCCTGTACACGGCGCCCAGCCCGTCGGTGTTGCTGCCGATTTCCAGCGGCAGGTACAGCGCGTTCTCCTTTTCGTCGATAAAACCCGAACCGAAGATCTCGGTGCCGCCCAGCGCGAAGGGCGTACCGCTGCCGATCTTGCCGAAATCGCCGCTGCTGGTGTTCCAGGTGCAGCGGGTGTCCTTGGGCGATTTGGCGCAGTCGGTGCCGGGCAGCTTGAGAGCAGACGCCGACGAGATGAGCAGCAAGGCCAACAATGTGAAGTTATTCATGGTCTTCATTTTGCCAGATCGGTTCCGGTTTTAATACCGGCCTCACCGCCCGGTCAAAAATTCGCCGGTCACCTTGTAGAGCATCTCGGTGGTCTCCAGGCTCTCGAAGGTGTGGGTGCCGCCGGGAATGGCCACGACGTCGCAGCCGAGCGCCTGGGCGTAGCGCACGCCATACGCGGGCGGGCAGGTCTGGTCGGCGTCACCGTGGAAGACGCGGGCCTCGCCGCCGTAGTTCTGAGCCCACTGGGCCGCCTTCTTCAGCGGGTCCAGGCGCGGCAACTCCAGCAGAAACTCCCGGCCCACCGGCCAGCCGCCCTGGTCGCTAATCATCGGCGGCACGAAGCCGCCCGGCAGGAACTTGAGCCACAGCTCTGGCAGCGCAGGCGCCCACAGCGCCAGCCGGTGCGGGCGAATCTGCGGCGCGGCCAGCGCGGCGACCATCCCGCCCATCGAGAAGCCCAGCAGCATGGTGCGCTCCGGGTCGATTTCGGGCAGGTCGCGCAGGTACTCGGCGGCGGCCACGGCGTCTTCCACCTCGCGGCTGACCGTCATCTCGGAAAAGTCGCCCTCCGAGTCGCCGCTGCCCCGGAAATCGAAGCTCAGCGCCGCCACGCCCCGCGCCGCCAGGTGGCGGGCCAGCAGCGGCAGAATGCGGTGATCGCCGCCCCGGTTGCCGGTGTAGCCGTGCAGAATGACCACGCTGGGAAAGCCGTGTGTGGGTTTGGCGGGCCCGCTGAGGTCGGGTTCGGGCAAATACACCATGCCGTTGAGCCGCTGGCCGCCGACCCGGAAGGACGCGAAGGTTTCCATCCGCCGAGTCTAGAGCCGGAAGGGACCGGCGGTGACCTGTCTGAACGCAGTCTCAGGTCTGCCGAACAGCGTGCAGCACCTTGAAGCCGCTCTCCCGCGCCAGCTCCGTGACGGTGGCCCAGCGCCTGAGCAGCGGCTCATACGGCAAAAAGTCGTTGGCGACGATGTGGGCGGCGCCGCCCGGTTTCAGTCGCCGCTGAGCGCAGGCTATAAATTCGGCAGCCACGTCCAGCACCACGCCGCGCCCGACATGAAACGGTGGGTTGGACAACATCAGATCGAAGGTCCGGTCCCCCAGATTCGCGTCCACGTCGCTGTGAATGACCTCGCCCGTCAGGCCGTTGGCCTCCAGGGTCGTTTCGCTGCTTCGCACACACGACAGGTCGGCGTCGGCCAGCGTAACCGTTGCTCCCCGCCTCGCCGCCCACGCCCCGATGATGCCGGAGCCGCAACCCAGATCGAGCACAGTTTTGCCGCTCAGGTCGAGTCCGTCCAGTTCCCGCAGCAGGATGCTGGTGGCTTTATCGACGCCGCCTGCGCTGAATACGCCCGGCAGCACGACCACCTTCAGCCCGTCGTGCTCGTAGCGCTCCGGCTCTGGCAGCGGCGGCGTGGGGCCAGGGCGGCGCACCAATCGGGCCACCCGCATACCGCCGTCCTTGGCGATGGTTTCGCCGCTTCCAAACGCTGCACTCGCCGCCCGCACGTAGCGGTCAAAGCCCTTGTCGCGGTCCCCGGCCAGGTACAGCGTGCCGCCCGGCGGGGTGCAGGCGTGCGCCCAGCTCACCTGGGATAAGGCGTAGGCGTTGCCCCGGTCTCCGGCCAGAATCAGCGTCACGGTGGGAGCGCGTGCCACGGCGTCGCCGGGAACAGCGGCGGTGGCGTCCAGACCCAGCTCTCTCAGGGCCGCGAGCGCCGGGGCCGAGCCCTCCACCGCCCGCACGCTCACGCCCGGTAAGCTGGCGAGGAGGCCGCCCATCGCGCTCAGGTCCAGTAATTCGCCGCGCACCTTGGATTTGATGAGGGTCTTCGCCAGCAACACCTGCGCCTCGTCGATGCCGGGGGCGCCGCGCACGCCGGGTTTGGTCATGGCCCGCAATCCCTCTAACCAGGGCGGGATGCGGGCTGGAACGACCTGAAAGTATTGGCTGGATGCTGGTGCGCTGCTGTCCTCGCCGGGAACGTCGCTGGCCTTGAACTTGAGTTTGAGGGCCTGGCCCTGGGGTTTTTTGCGCTTGCCGGTCATGCCTGTGAGTTTAGCGGCTGGGAGTGTAGCGGCCCGTTCGTCTTCCAAACGCCCGTTCCCGTAGACTCACGTGCGTGACCACACCGGATTGGAGCTTCGAGCGTGCCCACTGGCGGCGCGGCTGCTTCCGGGTCGCCGGGGTAGACGAGGCCGGACGCGGCGCCTGGGCCGGGCCGGTGACGGTGGCCGCCGTGATCCTGCCCAACACCGCCCAGGACCTGCCCTTCCGTGACAGCAAGCAGCTCCGGGCCGAGGTGCGAACCGAACTGGCCGCCGAAGTGCGCCGCGTCGCCCTGAGTTGGGCCGTCGAGCACGCGCCGCCGGAAGAAATAGACCGCCTGAATATCCTGGGCGCCACCCACGCCGCCGCTATGCGGGCCATCGCTCGCCTCGACCCGAAGCCGCAAGCACTCGTCACCGATTACCTGAGACTCCCCACCGACTTGCCCTACTCGGCCCCGGCCCACGCCGACGCCCTGAGCTACTCGGTGGCGGCGGCCTCGCTGCTCGCCAAAACCGAACGCGACGCCCTGATGGTGCAACTCGACCTGGAGTACCCCGGCTACGGTTTCGCGGGCCACAAAGGCTACGGCGCCCCGCAGCACCGTGAGGCGCTGGCTGAACTGGGCGTGAGTGCCGTACACAGGCGAACGTTTGCCCCGGTAGCGCGGCTGCTGGAACCGAAGTTATTGGGGTAGGGGCGCAAGACTAAAAAAATGCCGTGAAGGGGGCAGGAACGCCGCTCGGACGCTCCCTCGCCCCCTGCGGGAGTGGGGGTAACGACACGCACGCAGACGCTGTTTCTAGCTGAAGTAGACCACTCCCTTCCAGCGAAGTCAGTTATGTCCAGTTGCGGAGCACGGGCGCCCTACGTGACCGGCCACGATGTGGAGAACGCGGCGAAGAATTGAGCGTCTGAGACGGTTGGGATGTACCCATCCTCAGCGGAGCGCCAACTCCCTCCAAGGTTCAATTGACACGTCGCCTAATCAAGAGAGGTGAGGGGCGGGCAGGCGTCCTCATGGGGAGGAGTGGCGTGCCCAGGCGCGTCCGTTCACGACGACAGTCCGTTCTGCCCAAGACGCCGTCCCCGAACCTGTGGCCAGTTACGCCCCACCGGGGCG
>NZ_JANYGJ010000064.1 GCF_025362455.1 Deinococcus sp.
TCACCCTCGTCGCCGTGCGCGGACACGCCCCCCGCGAGGCCGGGGCGAAGATGGTGGTCAGTCTGGACGACACTGGCCAGCTTCAAAGCTGGGACAGCGTGGGCGGCGGCAACCTGGAGGCGACGGCGGTTCAGAAGGCCAGGGCACTGCTTGAAAGTGGCTCCAGCACGCCGGAACTGTTTACACTCCAGCTCACGGACCGGGCCGCCGCCGAGTACGGGCGCCAGTGCTGCGGCGGCGAGGTCACGCTGCTGCTCGAACCGCTACTGAACGCGCGGACCCATATCGCCATCTTCGGCGTCGGGCACGTCGGGCTGGAGCTGGCGCGGGTGCTGAGCCGCCTGACTGTCGAGCTGCATCTGGTGGATTCGCGGGCAACGCAACTGTCGAAGGGGCGTCTGTCTGTGCTGGACGGTGGCCCGGCGCGGGTCCGCGTCCACCATTCGCCGATTCCGGAGCTGAGCCTGCACGACCTGCCTGCCGGAAGCCACCTCGTCATCATGACCCACGACCACGCCGAAGACGCCGCGCTGTGTGACGCGGCCCTGAGACGGCCTGAGCTGGGTTTTGTCGGGCTGATCGGCTCGACGGTCAAGTGGCTCAGATTTCGGGAGCAACTGAAGGCCGTGGGTCACAGCGAGGCCGACCTCACGCGCATCACCACGCCCATCGGCCTGGGCGGCGTGAGCGGCAAGGCGCCCGCCGTGATCGCGTTAAGTGTGGCCGCGCAACTGTTACAGGTTACAGAGCGGCAGGTCACGGAGCGGCAGGTCACGGAACGACATCCAGACGCTGTGCCGAAACGGGAATCCAGGGTCTGAGTTACGGCGTCTGGGCTAGACTCACGCCGAACCTATGACCCTGTACCGCGCCACCTTCCTGCACACGCCGACCAACGCCTTCACCGACCCGGACGCCCTCCGGTTCGAGGAGGACGGTGCTGTGCTGGTGCGCGACGAACTGGTCGTGCAGAGTGGGCCTTACGCGGCGCTGCGGGCCGAATATCCACACGAGCTTGCCGAAGACCTGCGCGGCGGGCTGCTGCTGCCGGGCTTCGTGGACACGCATGTCCATTATCCGCAGCTCCGGATTATCGGTGGACTGGGCTTGCCGCTGCTCGACTGGCTCGACCAGGTGGCGCTGCCGGAAGAGGCGCGCTTCGGGAACATAGTTTATGCCGAAGCCGTCGCGCATGAATTCTGCCGGGCGCTGATCTCGAACGGCACGACCACGGCGCTGGCCTTCGGCTCGCATTTCGCCGTCGCCGTGGAGGTGCTGTTCGCCGAGGCCGAGCGGGCCGGGCTGCGGCTGGTGGCCGGACAGGTGGTGAGTGACCGGTTGCTGAGGCCGGAGCTGCACACCACGCCGGAGATTGCCCACCAGGAAGGCAAAACGCTCATCGAGCGCTGGCATGGACGCGGCAAGCTGCTCTACGCCGTGACGCCGCGCTTCAGTTTATCGGCGTCGGAAGCCATGCTGGACGCCTGCGCCGCGCTGATGGGCGAGTATCCGGAGCTGCGCTTCACCAGCCACATCAACGAGAACGAGCGGGAAATGCAGACGGTGCGCTCGCTGTTTCCCGGCGCCCCGGATTACCTCTCGACCTACGAGCGGGCCGGGCTGGTCACGAACCGCAGCGTGCTGGCCCACGATATTCATCCGCAGGACCGTGAGCTGGAGGTCATGGGTGCGGTTGGCTGCACCGCCGCGCATTGCCCGTGCAGCAACGCCTCGCTGGGCAGCGGGCTGTTTCCGCTCAGGCGGCATCTGGAACACGGCGTGCGCGTCTCGCTGGGCAGCGACGTGGGCGGCGGCACCGGCTTCTCGATGTTCAAGGAGGGCCTCCAGGCGCACTTCACACAGCAGCTTCTGGGCGCCCAGGGCGCGGCGCTGAGCCCGGCGCAACTTCTGTACCTGAGCACCAGGGCCGGAGCCGAGGCGCTGGGCCTGGGCGAGATTACCGGCGACTTCAGCGACGGCATGGCCTTCGACGCCGTGCTGCTGCGCCCGCAGGCCGGTTCGGTGCTCTCGGCGGTCTTCGGGCGGGCCGAGGGGCCGGAGCGTGCCCTGGCCGCCGCCTTCGCCACCGGCACGCAGGCCGACGTGGAGCGCGTCTGGGTCGGTGGAGAAACGCTCTATCAGCGGGAAAACACGACCAGCATCGTTTGACGATGGGTCTGAGCGATAAGTCTAGGCGATAAGTCTATTTGTCACGTTCTGCCGAAATCTCGGCTACCATGAACGGGATATGAATTCACGCACAGGCCAGTTGGCCCGGCTTATGGTCGGCGGAGCGCTGCTCATGACCTCTCTCAGCTCGTGCTGGAGCTGGATCAACCCGCCGCAGCCGACCAAGTACGTGACGCTGGGCTTCCAGTTCCCAGCCCTCAGCGCCGACGAGGCCAAAAATGCGTATCTGGCCGCCTACTACTACGACTCGCCGACGACCATCAAGGTGCTTTTGCAGCAACCCATCGGCACTCCCGACTACTCGAACCAGAACTACTCGAACCCGAACCCAGGCGGGCCGCAGACTTCGGCCACGCTGCCGCTCTACGGTTACGAAGCGCTCCTGAACGCCGACGCCAAATGCAGCAGCCCCTTTGTCGGCGGCGAGACGAAAGACCGCTCCAACGCCGTGGTGACGCCGAGCAGCGTGAACACCTGCAACGTGTACTTCGCCATTTACACCAACATCGGCGCCAACAAACCCGATAGGTCCAATCGGTTGTACGCGACCAACGATTTCTTCGGCTACGCTTCCAGCGACTTCACCTACAGCATGGCCGCACTGGACGGCAAAACCAGCGAGTCCGGCACCCGCAAGCTGGGCTGGACCCTGGTGCGGCACACGGTTCTGGAGCCCAGCGCCGCGCCCGGCACCTACCTGGTGACCCAGAACAGTGCGCCCGACACCGACCAGGCGCTGCCGATCCGCCTGCACGCGCCGACCAACGGGCTCATCAGCCAGAACGTTCAAACCTGGGGGCACAAATGAAGCACCTGTGCTTCGTGGCCGGACTGCTGCCGCTGCTGCTGATCGCCTGTGCCCAGGGCACTGCTTCCGTCGGCGGCACCATCCCCGATTTGCCCACCGGCGCCGAGGTGCGCTCAGCGGCGGTGCCCGGCGGCGCCCCGGTCTACCTGAGCCTGCTCACGGGCGGCGGCGAGAGCCTCTACCAGACCACGGCGGCGGCAGGCAGCACCGTCACGGCGGTGGACCCCGGTGCCTGGAAAAGCAAATTCACGGGCCGCACCGTGGCTGCCGAGACCCTGATCCCGGCGGGCGCGACCAACACCAGCATCAGCCCGGCTGGAGCGCAGGTGCTGCTGCTGCACTGGACCATGTGGCAGGACACCAACACCAACGGCGCCCTCGACGACGGCGAGGCCCTGGCGCTGCTGACGCACGACCGGGTGGCCTACAGCGACAAGGCCCTGAGCCTCAGCTTTCAGACCGCCGCGCCGAACATGGTGCAGACCTGGACGCTGAAGGCGGGCTGGAGCCGCGCCGCCCACTACGTCTACCGGCCCGACGACGGCAAGAATCAGTTCCAGCGCAGCCTGGAGAGCACCCTGCCCCAGCGCTACGAGCTGCACATCCCCACGCCGATCACCAGTATGTGAGCGAGCAGGACACCAAGCGCCGGAATCCTGAGCAGTGGATTCCGGCGCTTTATGTTGGCGCCTGGGCTGGATAGCTCGGCGGCTGGACGAACGCCGCGCAACGTGACGGAGCTTGCCTTCCGGCTTCGACTGTGTTATGCTAGGGACGTAATCGAAGGCCGCAATCAGTTGTTTAGATAAGCATTCAGGGTGAGCCACGCTCCCCAGGAGGTCCTATGCTCTACCGCCACGGAGACGTGCTGGTGCTCGAAGTGCCCAGCCTGCCCACCGCCCACGCCCGCCCCGGCACCACGCTGGCACGCGGCGAGGTCACCGGTCACAGCCACCGCTTCAGCGACGCCGGGCAGGTCCAGCTTTATCAGGCCGGGGCCGATACCTACGTTCAGGTGCTGGCAGAGAGCGCCGATCTGATCCACGAGGAACACGCCACCATCGCGCTGCGCCGGGGCTTCTACAAAATCTGGATGCAGCGCGAGTACAGCCCCGAAGCCATCCGCCGGGTGATCGACTGATGCCGGACGTGCTGGACGCGCCTGCGGCAATTCCCCCGGTCCTGAGCGCCGCCGAGGCCCGCGCCGCCATCCTGGGGGGGCAGGTGAGCGGCCCGCTGCGGTTCCGGGGCAAGCTCGACCTCAGCGGCGAAAAAGGGTTACGCCACCTACCCGACGACCTTTGCGGCGACACGCTGGATGTCAGCGACAGCGGCCTGGAAGCCTTGCCGGAGCGCCTGAGTCTGGGCGAACTGATCGCCCGTAACCTGCCCCTGACGGGTGTGCCCTCCAGCCTGCGGGTTCAGTTCCGACTCAGCCTGGACGGCTGCGCCCGGCTTCAGGAACTGCCGGAAAACCTGGTTGTGGGCGCCCTGAACCTGCAAGACTGCCTCTCGCTGGAGACGCTGCCGGAGGGACTCGACGTGTATTTCCTGAACATAGACCGCTGCGACGCCATGACCCGCTGGCCGCGTCAGGCGCAGATGCGTTTTGGGCACCTCTCGGCCCGCGACTGCCTGAGCCTGCGCTCACTGCCGGGCTGGCTCGGCACCGTCGCCCAGCTCGATATTTCCGGCTGCCGGGGAATAGTAGCGCTGCCCGCGCACCTGAAGATCACCGGCTGGCTGGACGTGGCGGGCAGCGGCCTGGAGAACCTCAGCAGCCTCCTCGGCCCGCACCCGGCCCTGCGCTGGCGCGGCGTGCGCGTCGACGAGCGGCTGGCCTTCGACCCCCAGAGCATCCGGGGGAGCGAGATCATGGCCCAGACTAACGCCGAGGTCCGCCGCGTGATGATCGAGCGGGTCGGCGCCGAGCGCTTTCTGGATGAGGTCGGCGCCGTCATTCTCGACCGTGACCGCGACGCGGGCGGCGAACGCACACTGGTGCAGGTGAACATGGACAACGACGAGCCCTTCGTGGCCGTCTGCGTGGGCTGCCCCTCCACTGGACGCCGCTACACCCTGCGCGTGCCGCCGACCATTCGCACGGGCCAGGCCGCCTCCGCCTGGCTGGCGGGCTTCGACGACCCGAAGCTGTACAGACCGGTGGTGGAAGCGTAGGGAGGACTTGGGTTGTGGGGAGTGGGTTGTGGGGAGTGGGAACAGCGAAGACTCCGGAGCGCAGATCGCGTCCGGGCTCGTCGCCGTGCTTGAAACGCTATCTAGCTTTGATCCAGTCCACGTCCAGAGCAAAGCGCTCGGCGCGTCCGTTGCCGATCACCAGGCCAAAGAAGGCGACGCGGCTGGTGTCGAGGGCCGGACCCCTGACCCGTTCGCCGGAGCGGGTGGGCCGCAGCGAACTCAGGGGAATCTCGACCTCGGTCCAGCGTCCTGCCACCGTGGCAAATTCGTTGCGGTAAGTCACGCCGGAGCGCGCCGTATTCCCGAGTTGCAGGGCGTAGCGCTTGCCGTCACCACGGACCCTCAGCACGACGCTGGAAAAGCCGCTGAGGTCGTAACGGGCCGGGTTGGAGCGAATACCTGAGAATCCCCCGTTATTCTCCAGCCGCACCTGACCGCTGAAGGTGAGCGTGCCTCCGCTGACGCGCACCCGGCTGCCCGACACGCCGCCCATCACGGTGTCGTTGCGCGGATACCAACTCGGCTCACCCGGCCCGAAATCGAGAAGCGTTCCCGCCGACGCCGACGCCGACAGCAGCAAACTCAGCAAAAGCATTTTCATGAGCCGGTTCATGAACTCAGCCTAACCCGGTCCCCCGCTTTACACCATCAGCCGGACGACAGTCGCTCCCGCTGCCTCACTTCCTCCGCTGAACGTTGTGAATCAGCCTCGGCAGGTATTTGCGCGGCATCAGCTTGGTCATCAGCAGTTGCGCCCGGTTGACGCCGCCGGGAATGCACACCGCGTCGCCGCGCATCATCGCCTCCAGGCCCTGACGGGCGACGTCCTGCGCACTGAGCACCGAGAAGCGCGACGGGCCGCTCAGCATCACCGACTCACCCAGGCTGGCGCGGTCCTGAAAGCCGGTTTCGACCGGCCCCGGACACAGCGCCGTGACGGCCACGCCGCTGCCGCGCAGCTCCTCGGCCAGCCCCTCGGAAAAGCTCAGCACGAACGCCTTGGAGGCGTAGTAGGTCGCCATCAGCGGCCCCGGCAAGAAGGCGGCGGTGCTGGCGACGTTCATGATCCGGCCCCGCCCCCTTGAGAGCATGCCCGGCAAAAAGCGGTGGGTCAGCTCGGTCAGCGTGACGATATTGAGCTGGAGCATGTCGAGCTGCTCGGTGCGGTCACTGTGGGCGAATTCGCCGTAGAGGCCGTACCCGGCGTTGTTGATTAAAAAATCGATGTCTATGCGCCGGAACTCGGCCTCGCGTTCCAGTTCGGCGGCGGCGCCGGGGTCGGCCAGATCGAGCGCCATGACGCCGGTCTGAATGCCGTGCTTCTCGGCCAGCTCGGCGGCCAGCGCCTGCAACTTGTCCTCGCGGCGGGCGACCAGCAGCAGGTGAATGCCGCGCGGCGCCAGTTGCCGGGCCATCTCTTCACCCAGGCCGCCGCTGGCGCCGGTAATCAGGGCGGTGGGGCGGCGCACGGACGTTGGCGCCGACTGGTCGAGCATTGCCGAAGGTTGAGGAGTGGTCATGGCTGAGAGTAATACAACTGGAGTGGCCACAGACCGCGTGGCGGCCTGGACCCCGCCGGGGAAGCGCGCTCATGCTGGGTGTAGACCAGCTTATCCGGCGCCCGGCTCCGGCGCGGCATACTGCGCACATCATGACATCGCCACCGCCCAGCGCCCCGTCCTCTGCCTTCAAACGCTGGCTGCTCGAAGGCACCAGCACCGCCCCTGACCAGCAGGGCTTCTACGAGGATCCCAAAGCCGTCCAGACCAAGCATCACACCCATCCCTGGTGGAAGGTCATGTGCCTGACCGGCGTGGACTACTTCAGCTCGCTGGGCTATCAGCCGAGCATCGCAGCGCTGAGCGCGGGCATCCTCTCACCTGTTGCCACGCTGGTGCTGGTGCTGGTGACGTTGTTCGGAGCGCTGCCGATGTACCGCCGGGTCGCCCGCGAAAGTCCGCACGGTGACGGCTCGATCAGCATGCTCGAACGGCTGCTGAGCTTCTGGCCCAGCAAGTTTCTGGTGCTGGCGCTGATCGGCTTCGTGGCCACCGGATTCGTGATTACCATTACCCTATCGGCTGCCGACGCTGCCGAGCATCTGATCCAGAATCCATTTCTCAAACCCCTTCTGGGCCATGCTCAGGTGCCCGCGACGCTGGTGCTGATCGCGCTGCTGGGCGCCGTGTTCCTGAAGGGTTTCAACGAGGCCATCGGCATTGCGGTGGGCGTCGTGCTGGTCTACCTGGGCCTGAGCGCCGTGGTGGTCGGCAAGGCCTTGAGCCTGGTGGTGGGCAACCCGCAGCTTCTGCCCGACTGGCTGGGCAGCCTGGGCCAGCAGTTCACCTCGCCTCTGGCCATCATCGGCGGCGCACTGCTGGTCTTTCCCAAGCTGGCCCTGGGGCTGTCGGGCTTCGAGACGGGCGTGGTGGTCATGCCCCTGATCAAAGGCGACGCCGCAGACACCGAGGAACATCCGGCAGGGCGCATCCGCAACGGCAAAAAACTGCTGACCACCGCCGCACTGATTATGAGCGTGTTCCTGATTACCAGCAGCCTGGCCACTACCCTGGTGATTCCGGTCACCTCGTTCCTGCCGGAAACGTCCGCTACCGGCGTGGTCTCCAACCGCGACCTGGCAGCGGGCCGGGCCACCGTCAATCTGCCGCTCGACGAACACGGCGGACTCAACCGAAGCGTGCTGGTGACCCTGCCCGCCGGGGCCAGCGGCAGCTTTACCCTGGCGACCCGCGTACTGCCCGCCGACGCCAACAGTGAGGCCGTGCCGCTCTCGGTCAGCGTCACGCCCGGCCAGGAAAGCGCTACCGTTACCGTCACCAAGCCCAAGGGCGAAGCCAACGGACGCGCCCTGGCCCAGATCGCGCACACCAGGCTGGGCGAAGCCTTCGGCACCGTCTACGACATCAGCACCATCGCTATTCTGTGGTTCGCGGGCGCCTCGGCTATGGCGGGCCTGCTCAACATCGTGCCGCGCTACCTGCCGCGCTACGGCATGGCGCCGGACTGGACCCGCGCCAACCGGCCCCTGGTGCTGGTGTTCATCACCGTGTCGTTCGTGGTGACGCTGGCCTTCAAAGCCGATGTCGTTGCCCAGTCCGGGGCCTACGCCACCGGCGTGCTGGCGCTGATGACCTCGGCGGCGGTGGCCGTGACGCTCTCGGCCATCCGGCACAAGGAGCGCGGGCTGAGCGTTTTGTTCGGGGTCATCAGCCTCATCTTCATCTATACCAGCGTCGTCACCGTCATCAACAATCCTGAGGGCCTGTTCATCGCGCTGCTGTTCATCGCGGCGGTGCTGGCGGTCAGCATCTACTCGCGGGTCCAGCGCTCCTTCGAGCTGCGCGTCAGCAACGTGGCGATGGACGAGTCGGCCCTGCGTCTGATCGGCGATTTCCGGATTCGTCCGTTGCGGCTGGTGGCCCACCGACCCGGCCCGGCGGTGCAGGCCGAGTACCACAAACAGGAGCTGCGGGTTCGCCAGATGGCCCACCTGCCCGACGAGGCGCCGTTCCTGTTTCTGGAAGTCGAGGTGGACGACGCCAGCGATTTCAGCGACGTGGTGGAGGTCAGCGGCGCCTACGTGGGGCCTTACGGGATTCTCAAGGCAAGGGGATCGAGCGTGCCCAACACCATCGCCGCGCTGATGCTGCACCTGCGCGGCAAGGGCGCCCCACCCCAGGTCTACATGCGCTGGAGCGAGGACAGCCCGCTGCACCTGGCCCTGCGTTTTCTGGTCGAGGGCGAGGGCGACGTGCCGCCGCTGACCCACGAGATCTTGCGCCGCGCCGAGCCCGACCGCGACCGCCGCCCGATCGTCCACGTCGGCGGGTAATCGGCAGGTCAGCAAGGTTTTTATCCCGGCGGGCAGGCGCCCTGAGTCGGCGGCGCCTGCCCGGTTTTTGATGAAGGAGGGGCGCACACTCATGACTGAAGTCACGAGTTAGCCCCTCGCCGCGCCGCAGGCGCGGCCTGAAGCCAAAGCACTTGTATCTTTCGGCTGACATATGTTATACTTTCTTCAGTGATGAAAAAGGGTCGGGGATACGTCTATCAGCTTGAATACCATCTCATTTGGTGCGTGAAATACCGTCATCAGGTGTTGAAGGGAGAGATTGCAGATGGACTCAAAGACATCCTTAAAGACATCGCCGCCCAAAATGGGCTGGAGATTCTTGCACTGGAGGTCATGCCTGACCACGTTCACCTCTTGTTGAGCGCAACCCCGCAGCAGGCCATCCCCGATTTTGTGAAGGCGCTGAAAGGTGCATCTGCTCGCCGGATGTTTTCGGCCTACCCGCAGTTGAAGCAGAAACTTTGGGGTGGCAACCTCTGGAACCCGACGTATTGCGTCTTGACCGTTTCGGAAAATACCCGTGCTCAGATTCAGAATTACATTGAGAGCCAGCATGATAAGGAATAAGGCTTTCGTTGTCAGGCTGTACCCGAATGCGAGTCAAGCCGAGAAAATCAACCGCACTTTGGGTTGTGCTCGGTTTGTCTACAATCACTTCCTCGCTCGGCGGATTTCCACCTACAAAGAGACTGGGGGAGGGTTGACCTACGGTCAAACCAGCAGCGAACTCACGCTGCTCAAAAAATCCGAAGAAACAAACTGGTTGAGCGAAGTGGATAAATTTGCCCTCCAGAATGCTTTGAAGAATTTGGGTACGGCATATAAGAATTTCTTCCGTGCCGTTAAGAAATCGGGGAGGAAATTTGGTTTCCCCCGCTTCAGGAAGAAGCAAACCAGTGAGTCTTACCGCACACAGTTCACTAACAATAACATCGAATTGGGAAAAAATTGCATTAAGCTTCCCAAACTGAGTTGGGTGAAAACCAGAGGACAACAAGACATACAAGGTAAAATCTTGAATGTTACCGTCCGTCGTAACCACAAAGGATATTACGAAGCATCGGTTCTTTGCGAAGTTAAAATTCCGTATCTTCCAGCAGCTCCAAAGTTTGCCACCAGAGTAGACGTTGGAATTAAAGAATTCGCCATTATAACCGATGGCAGAGAGTTTGAACATGAAGCGAATCCGAAATACTACCGTGCCTCCCTGAAGAGACTTCGCAAGGCTCAAAAAACTCTGTCCAGACGCAAAAAGGGCAGCGCTCGTCACGGGAAAGCGAAAACCAAGCTGGCTCGTGTCCACAAGCGCATTGCTAACAAACGTCAGGATTTCATCCATAAACTCACCACCTCTCTTGTTCGCCAGTACGAAATCATCTGTACTGAACACCTGAAACCCAGCAACATGGTCAAGAATTACAGACTCGCACTCAGCATCAGTGACGCGGGGTGGGGTGAGTTCATCCGCCAACTGGAGTACAAGGCGACGTGGTACGGGCGGCTGGTCTCCAAAATCAGCCCGTATTTCCCATCGAGCCAGTTGTGCCATGACTGCGGATTCAAGAATCCCGCCGTGAAGAATCTTGCCGTCCGAGAGTGGACTTGCCCGAACTGCGGGGAAACCCATGACCGAGACGAGAACGCCGCACTGAACATTCGGCGTGAAGGATTGGTGGCCGCAGGAATTTCGGACACCCAAAACGCTCATGGAGACGGCGTAAAACCTGCTTGTTTGGGTAGCGGTCTGCGAAGTGAGAATCACGCGACTTTAGTCGTGTGAGGTTCAATTCCCTGTCCTGACCTGGCCCAGACGTTCTAGACTCGCTCCAAATCCCCGGAGGTTGCTATGAATCTGTCCACCTGTCATTTGCACGCTGCACGGTCGTTTCCGGTGTCCGCATGACCGGCCCGTTGCCCGGCCTGAATCCGCAGGGCACGCTGATGGAGCATCTGGGCATCCGGTTGCTGGAGGCCAGCGCGTTGAGGGTGGTGGCGCAGATGACGGTGGACCGCAGGGTGCATCAGCCCTTCGGCATCCTGCACGGCGGCGCCAGCGTGGCCCTGGCCGAAACCGTCGCCAGCTACGGCGGCTACCTCAGCGTCCGTGAGCGCGGCATGGTGGCGGTGGGCCTGGAAATCAACGCCAACCACCTGCGCCCGGTCACGTCGGGCACGGTCACGGCCACCGGCACGCCCATCTTTCAGGGCCGCACCACCGAGGTCTGGAACATCGAGATCACCGACGAGCGCGGCAAGGCGGTCTGTATCTCGCGCTGCACGCTGGCGATCACTCCGGCGCCATCAGAGAGCACGTAGAGCAGTACTCCGAATTACGCCACGGGGAAAACAGCCTCCCCGCGCCTCCATTCTGCGTCCTGCTCAGTTAAAACTACTCGCTCCGCTCGGTCATAAAAAGGGTCTTTTTATGACATCTGCTCTAAGTTCAAGACCGCTCCGGAACGCTCCTACTCCATCAGCGAAAAGTGGTACTCCGTCGTCCAGGTGTAGACCTCGCCGGGCCGCAGCACGGTGGAGGGAAAATTCGGTTGATGCGGCGCGTCGGGAAAGCGCTGGGGCTCCAGGCACACCGAGCTGCGCGGGCCGTAGCGCTGAGCGTTCCAGCCCGCGAAAGTGCCGTCCGAGAAGTTACCGGAATACACCTGGAGGCCCGGCTGATCGGTCAGCACCTTCAGTTGCCTGCCGCTGACGGGCTCGAACAGCGTGGCGGCCAGGTTCAGATCACCACCGTTCAGATCACTACCGTTCAGATCACCGCCTGCCCGGTCAGGCCGGGGCGACCCGTCCAGCACGAAGTTGTGATCGTAGCCACCGGCAAAACTGAGCTGCTGATCGGCGTCCCCGATCCGCTCGCCGATGCTGCGCGGGGTGCGGAAGTCGAACGGGGTTCCGGCCACGTCGGCCAGCTCGCCCGTGGGAATCAGCGCGGCGTTCACGGGTGTGTAGCGCGAGGCGCCCAGCGTCAACTGATGGCCGAGCACGCTGGGCGCCTGAGTGCCGTCAGCGATCTGGGCCGCTTCACCGAGCCCGCACAGGTTCCAGAACGGGTGGTGCGTCAGGTTCACCAGCGTCTCGGCGTCGGTCTGGGCGCTCAGGTCCAGCCGCAGCACCGGGCCGCTGAGGCTGTAGCGGGCCTGCACCTCCAGCTTGCCGGGGTAGCCCTCCTCACCGGCAGGGCTGGTGTAGCTCAGGGCGAGTCCACCCTCGGAATACCCGGCCTGCCAGCTCACACCGTGCAGCCCGCCCGGCCCGCCGTGCAGGGCGTTGGGGCCGTCATTGGTCGCCAGTTGGTACGCCTGGGCGCCCAGCTCGAAGCGGCCCCCGGCGATCCGGTTGCCCACCCGCCCGATGACAGCGCTGTAGTAGATGGCCTGGGGGTGTCGCCAGTACGGCTCCGGCTGCTCGTGGCCCAGCACCAGATCGCCCCAGGTGCCGCGCCGGTCGGGGGTTCGTACCCGGATGAGCCGCCCGCCCAGATTGCTGATCTGCACCCGCACCTCTGGGCTCGACAGGCCGTAAAGCCGCCACACCTCGCCGCCCGGCCCCCGGCCCCACAGCGGGGGCTGCTGTGGGTCTGGCTGCTCGGAGGCCGCCTGCTGGGTCAATGCATCGGTGCTGTTCCCGTCAGTCCTGTTCACACCGGCTATTGTGTCATTCCGGAGCAGAATGTTTTGAACGGGCTAACCTGAGAGGACCATCAACTGAAAAGTCCTGATAGACCGGGCCAGGCAGACCGGGTTTGGCAGACCGGGTTTCGGCAGACTTCGCCAGTCATACAGACTTCGCCATTCGTACAGTGCCGGTGGCCCAGGCACGCCAGACTGAGCAGCGTGAGTGCGCCTACTGATCTGCCGACCCGGATTCCCACCGACCTGACCGACGAGCAGCTTCCCGAAGTGCTGGGCCGCTCACTCGCGGGCCTGTATTCCGGCGAGGCCCGACTGCCCGCCCGCCCCGGTGGCCGCAACGCCGCTCTGAAGGCCCTGGGCGCCTTTACCGGCAAGGATTACGGGGCGCGCAACCACCTGCTCTCGCCGGTCTCCAGGCTGTCGATGTACCTGCGCCACGGCATGATCTCGCCGCTTGAGGTCGCCCAGGTGGTGCGGGCCGGGAGCCGCCGCTCGGACCGCGAGGAGTTCCTGCGGCAACTGGCCTGGCGCGAGTTTTTCTGGCTGGTGCTGCGGCAGCGCGGCGCGGCGGTGCTCAGCAACCTGGAGGAACCCAAATACCGCGCCCAGTGGTCGCCCGACCTGCCTGCCGACGTGCGAGAGGCCCGCACCGGCCTGCCCTGCGCCGACGCCTGGGTCACGCACCTGACCGAGGACGGCTACATGCACAACCACGAGCGGATGTGGTTCGCCGCCTACCTGATTCACTGGCGCAAAGTCGACTGGCGGGCCGGGTACGCCTTTTTCCGCGAACACCTGCTCGACGGTGACCTGGCCAGCAACGCCCTGAGCTGGCAGTGGGTCGCCAGCACCTTTTCCGGCAAGCCCTACATGATGAATCAGGAAAACATCGCCAAATATTCAGCGGGCAAGTGGTGTGACGGCTGCACGGCCCAGTGTCCCTTCAAGGGCAGCTACGAGCAATTGCAGGAAAAGCTGTTCGGATGGAAGGCGTGAGCACGGCGAACGGACCGGTGATCGTCTGGCTCCACGGCGACAGCCTGAGCCCCACGGACGCGGCCCTGAGCGCTCACCCACAGGCCCCGGCGCTGTTCGTGTTCGACCGCCCGTTTCTGTCCAGTCACGCCATCGCCTTTACCCGGCTGGCCTTCATGTACGGCGGCGTGCGCGACGTGGCCGCCGCCCGGCCCGGCCTGACTGAACTGCGCGTCGGCAGCGTCAGCGCTGAGCTGGCCGCCTTCGCCACCGAACATGGCGCCGCCGAGCTGCACGTCACCGAGAACCCCACCCCGGAATTCGGCAGCATTCTGAGCGGCGTGCGCGAGCGCTGCCCAGGGCTGCGGGTCGTCATCTACCCCGCCGAGCGCCTGAGCAGCTACAGCGGCCAGGTCAACAAATTCTTCGGCTTCTGGAACAAGGTCCAGTCGGAGGTGCTGGGCGGCGGCGAGCTGTTTCGAGATCAGGACGCGCCCCGTCCTCAGCCGGAATCGGAGCGGCGTCCACGAGACCACCGTTCAGACCGCAACCGGCGGCGCTGACCTTCGGCGCTCAATCCATAACGCTGAGCCGCAGCGCTGAAGCATTTCGCCCTGTCCGGCCCGGCGGGCTTCGCTAGACTCGCGCCATGACTGCCAGCGAGCCTTCCAACAACCGCTCAGACCAGCAAACGACACAGGCGCAACACACGCCGCAGCACGCCGATACCCTGATCGTGGGCGCCGGGCTGGCCGGGCTGGCACTGGCCCGTGAGCTGGCCGCTCATGAACAATCCGGGGCCGGTCAGGGCGTGCTCCTTCTCGACAAATCGCGGGGCGTGTCCGGGCGCAGCAGCACCCGCCGCAGCATTCACCGGAGCGGCACTCACTGGAGCAACGAGGCGCTGCTCGACCACGGCGCCCGGTTTTTTACTGCCCGCGCCGGGCGCACCCGCACCTGGGTTCAGGGCGCCCTGGAGGAAGGCTGGCTGGCCGAATGGACCCGCAGCGTGCCGGTCTGGGAAGCGGGGCAGGTGTCGGGCGAGCCGGGCCGGGGGCACCCGCGCTACGTGCCGCCGGGGGGCATGAACGTCATTGGCCGCGAGCTGGGGCGAGACCTGAGTGTGCTCACCCAGACCCAGGCGGTCTCGGTGCGGCGTCAGGGCGATGTGTGGCAGGTTGGCGCTCAGGATGGCCGGGTCTTCACGGCGCGGCGGCTGGTGCTGAATCTGCCGCCGCCGCAGATCGTCCCGCTGCTGGAGGGCGCTGGACTGGCAGAGTCTGAAGTGGCAGAGTCTGAAGAGGCAGGGGCGGGCAGCCGTCTGGATCTGGAAGCGCTCCGCGCCGTGCAATTCGACCCCTGCTGGGCGGTGGGCGCGGTGCTGAACGCCGACCTGAGCGGCGCCGAGTGGCCCGCGCTGCGCTTGAATAACCACCCGTCGCTCGACTGGCTGGCCCGCGAGCACACCAAACGTCCGCCCGGCCAGACGCCCACGCTGATGCTGCACGCCCGCGCCGACTGGAGCCGAGGTCACCTGCAAGACACGCCCGCCGAGGTCACGGCGGCGCTGCTGGAGGCGGCCCGCGAGGTCGCTGGACCCTTCACAGTGGAGAGCAGCTTCGCGCACCGCTGGCTCTACGCCACGCCCACCGTCCGCTATGAGCACAGCTTCGGCTGGCACAGCGAGCTGGCGCTGGGCTGGTGCGGCGACTGGTGCGTCCCCGACCCGCACGGCCCCCGCGTCGAGGCGGCGCTGCTGAGCGGCTGGGAGCTGGCCGACAGGCTGCTGGAGGGCTGAAGTCGGTGAAATTAAATCGGTTGACGCTGGAGGGGAAATGAAACCATGAGTTACGAACAGTTTTACAGCCGTTTTCCAGAACTGGCCATAGCCGAAACCAGGGTCATCACTATTTTTCCCGACTCCGTTGTGCCGCTCCCACCCGGAGAATACGGGCTGATGGAGGCGTATTGCACCGAGCCGGGCTGCGATTGCCGCCGGGTCTTTCTGAACGTGGTGGCGCCTGGCAAGTCGGAGGTGCAGGCTGTGATCTCGTATGGCTGGGAGCGCCGGGCGTTTTACGTCCGCTGGTTCGGACGTGACGACCCTGACGTCATTCGGGAACTCAAAGGTCCAGCCCTGGCGCTGGGCCAACCTCAATCCGCGCTGGCACCGCAGATTCTGGACACGGTAAAACAGGTGGTGCTGACCGACCAGGCGTACGTCCAGCGCCTGAAACGGCACTACCAGATGTTCAGGGCGTCCCTTCCTACACCGATCAAGTCCAGCCAAGCGCCCCGCAGATAAGCGTCTGAGTTTCACCTGTTCTCAACACACCCGGTTCAGGTGTACTTGAGCGCTTCCATCAGCTCTTCGACGATCTCAGTGGCGTCGCCGCGCTCGTGGGCGGTGGCGACGTGGGCTTCGAGGTGTCCGCGTAGCACGACCTCGCCCGCACCGGACAGGGCGCCCTGCACCGCCTTGATCTGGCGCAGCACATCCACGCAGTACACCTCCGGGTCATCCAGCATCCGCACGATGCTCTCCAGGTGGCCGCGCGCGATCGCCAGGCGGCGCGAGGCCCGCTTGCGCGAGTCTTCCGGCATGCACAGGTGCGCGTGGGCGGCGTGGTCGTGCTTCGGCGGCGAGTCTGGGGCTGGCCGAGCCGTTCTAGCGGCTGTCTTGGTAGGGGCTCGTGTCACCCGACCCTACTGCCGGACCTGGGCGCCGTAGCCCTCTGCGGTGATGGCCGCCAGCAGCGCCTGAAGGTCGGCCTGGCCCTGCACGGTGGCAGTGCCTTGCGCCAGGTCAACCTGGGCCTCCTGCACGCCGGGAACGCTCTTGAGGGCCTTGGCTACGGCAGTTTGGCAATGCCCGCAGGTCATGCCGCTGATGGTCAGTTGGGTAGTCATGCCAGCAGCCTATACCCACCCCTGGGGGGTGTCAAGGTTTAGTGCTGATGCGTTAAGAGTTTTATGGCCGAAAATGCTTGAATTAGCATCCTTTCGAGACTATGCTGGGCTCAAAACCTCCCTGGGAGGATTGGAGCGATACGGTGACTGGACAAACTCAACGAACACTGGAACTCGGCGTGCAGGGGATAACCTGCGCGAGCTGCGTGGGCCGGGTCGAACGCGGGCTGAGGAAGGTGGAGGGTGTCAGCGACGCCGTGGTCAATCTCGCTACCGAGCGGGCCACCGTCACCTATGATCCGGCTATCACCCAACCGCAAACCTTGCTCGATACCGTCAGGGACGTCGGCTACGAGCCGGTCACCGCCACCGCCGAACTCGGCGTGCAGGGCATGACCTGCGCCAACTGTGTGGGCCGGGTCGAACGGGCGCTCGGCAAGGTGGACGGTGTGCTCTCGGCCAGCGTCAACCTCGCCACCGAGCGGGCCACGGTGCAGTACCTGCCGTCTGCCGTCAGTCTTGGTCAGCTCAAGGCAGCGGTGAGGGAGAGCGGGTACGCGGTGCTCGAATCGCAGGCCGGGCAGGACCGCAGCGACGCAGAACGTGAGGCCAAGGCGGCAGAAGTGCGCGACCTCCGGCACTCCGTTCAGTTCAGCGCCGTGTTCGCCGCCCCGCTGCTACTGCTGGCCATGTTGCCGATGCTGGACATGCCGCTGGAGATGCGGCTCCTCGACCGACTGGGCAACGGCCTGAACTGGATCATGCTGGCGCTAGCGGTCCC
>NZ_JANYGJ010000170.1 GCF_025362455.1 Deinococcus sp.
CGTCCCAGCGCCAGCCTGGGCGTCTGGCCTCGCTCTGGGCAGGGGTTCATACCGGTCTGCTCCGCCCAGACAGCACAGGCGTAAGCAGAGCCTATATCTGGCGGTGGCCTTGCTGGTCCTGTCGAGCATCTGGATCGGTGGGGCGGCGCTGCTGGGTAATTCCGGGCAAGTCGGCAGTTTCGTTCAGCGTCTGGGGCCGGTGCTGCTCGCCATTGCCGGTGCGGGCGCTCTGGCCTACGGCGCCGTGCTGCTGAGCATCGAATCGACGTTATCGGCAGTCGGCACCCGCGAGGAGATGCGCTTTCTGGAGCGGCTGGGCGGGCACTACGCGGGGCTGCTAAAGGAGTAAAGAAGGGAGTTTTACATTGAGGATGTAGACTACTTCTTTGATGTGCTTTTGGACCACATGAACCCATCTTTCCAGACAGATATTTCCACTGTTGTGTAAACCATCTGAACTTCACTGGGTTGGTCACTCAGCTCGAAATGATACCGGCTGTCTAGCTGACCTATTTTCTTTATAGCTCCTTCAGTGCTGGTGTTCGACAGGTCGATGTCGTTTTCCATGTCGGGTTGCGTCCTGCCGTCTGGATGTAAAATGATGGCGTCCATGCCATCTAGAAATAGACCGCACTTCTCGATTTGCTCCAGAATCCTCGCTGTTGATTCGATGCTGTAGACCGTCATACCTGGCGAAACCACAACGGCATTGTCGGTGAGCGCTTTTTGCAGCGCTTTAATGTCATTTTCCCGATCAGTCATGTTGTCTCCTGAGAATGAGTTCAACGTATGGTTGAGGTGCCTAAATCCTACCCCATCCATAAAAAGCCCCCACCTAGTCTCAGGGCGGGGGCTTTGGTTTACTGCTCTGCAACGCTGCGTTCAGTCGGGGGCGGGCTGCACCGGGTAGTTGCGTGACTCCGAATCTGGGGCGGCGCCCGGCTCCCTGTTCAGCTCAGGGTGCCCAGGGCGCGGCCAGTGCCCAGCTCGCGTCCTGCTTGAACAGGGCCGAATCGTCGTTTTTGTCCAGCCACACCTGGCCGTCGCGGTGGCGGATGTAGTAACCGGGCACATTGCGCGACACCAGCGAAACGCCCGTGCCCGCCAGGCCCGATTGGGCGCAGAAGGTGGCGTCCTTGCGCATCAAATCGCTGCCGTTGTTGGCGTCGATCCGCAATCGGAAACCGGAGTGGCGCAGGAAGCTGCCGGGGAAGTTGCGCGACTCCAGCGAGTAGCAGGGCGTGCCGTCCAGCGCACCCACGATGCGGAAGGTGGCGTCTTGCTTGGTGGTGACAGTGCTCCCTGCGTCGACGGGCGAGGTGTAGCCTACGCTGCCGGAGTGGCGGATATAGCGCCCGGTCAGTCCGGCATTGGTGACGCCGAACGACTTCCACTCGCCCGCTGGCAGGCCGATGCCCGCACCACCGCTATCGCTGGGTTTTTTGCCGTAGAGCGTCTCGATGGCGTTCAGATCGCCGGGCGAGAAGGTGTTGTAGCGGTCGTTGCCGATAAGCTCAGGTGGGAAACCGTTCTTGGGGACGTAATCCCAGCGCCCGTTCACGAAGTAGTTGCGGTAGTGCATCATCGACTCGAAGTCGTACGGCCCGTTGGGCGTGCCGCCTGTGCCGTAATCGATGGCGTTGCTGGCGCCGTCCGCGTTGACCGTCACCCACTGATCGCGGTCGGTCCGCACCTGTTCATGGTTCAGGCCCAGCGCGTGCCCCATCTCGTGACGGGCCGGGTTGACGCCGCAGTTCGTCCCCAGCGAAAGATCCTGCGCTCCCCCGATCACGCCGATGTACGAGTAACAGCCGCTGCCCGTAATCACCCGGAGATAATTTGCTTCAGTGGTGCGGGGCACGAAGCGCACCACCGTTTTGTTGTCGTAATCGGCTTTGGCGCCCAGAAAGGCGTCGCGGGTGGCCTGGTTGGCACCGGCGTCGAACACGTAGGGAATCACGGCATTGGGCCAGCGACTGCCCAGTGCATTGAAGATGCCCGTGCCCTGCGCCTGCACCGCCGAGCGCGACAAATCGAGCATCGTCTGCTTGTCGGCGGCGATCACCTGCTGCCCAAGGGTTTGACCGATGGCGATGTCGCCGATAAACGCCGTACCGTCTTTGAGGGTGGCCGTTACCAGCCCCCTGTAGCCCAGCAGGTTGACCTGAAAATCCTGGCCCTTCGGGTGCTGGGAGGTGTACAGCGCGTCGTTTACCGTCGCAGCTCCGGTGGGCGTGGAGGTCTGCGGCGCCGGAGAGCTGCACGCCTGCAAGGTGAGGGCCAGGCCCAGAATTGCCGCCAAAGAACCGTATTTCATAGTGCCTCCGAGTTGTGAGAACGTTGCGTCGTGAGAACATGGCGCCAGAATCTGCCCAGATTGTAGCTGGTTTACTTTAGCCCTAAAGATAAACCTAAGACAAATGAGAAAAGTTAATATCTCACCGATTCAGGGACTACTTTTCTGGACGGGGCACATAGTCGTCTCGGAATCGGCGCCGAAAAAGCCCCCGCCCTGAGAATGGGTGGGGGCTTTGGCGTACTACTTTCCTAACTCAGCTCAGTCGGTGGCGGCGGGCTGCACCGGGTAGTTGTACGACTCCGGACGCGGGGCGACGCCCGGCTCCAGGTCCTCGCCGTATTTCTCCAGGGTGCGCTCATCCGCCACCTGCATGTTGCGAACGATGTCCAGGCCCGTGCCTGCCGGAATCAGCTTGCCCAGGATGACGTTCTCCTTGAGGCCGATCAACTCGTCGACCTGGCCCTTCATGCTGGCCTCGGTGAGCACGTGGGTGGTGTGCTGGAACGAGGCCGCGCTCAGCCAGCTCTTGGTGGTCAGGCTGCTCTTGGTGATGCCCAGCAGCACCGGCTTCCAGCTCACGGCGGTCTGCGTCTCGCTCAGGCCGTCGTTGGCGATATCGACTTCCCATCTCTCGACGGTCTGGCCTTCCAGGAACTGGGTGTCGCCGCCGTCGGTGATCTCGACCCACCGGAGCATCTGGCGCACGATCACCTCGATGTGCTTGTCGTGGACCTTCACGCCCTGGCTGCGGTAGACGCGCTGCACCTCTTCCACCAGGTAGCGCTGGGCGGCGTCGGTGTCCTTGTAGAGCAGCAGGTCGTGCGGGTTGATGGCGCCGCGCGTGATCGGCTGCCCGGCGTCGACCCGTTCGCCGTCCTTGACGATCATGCGCATGGCCTTGCCGATCTTGGTGGCCGTTTTGGAGCTGTACTGCTCGTCGTCGGCCTCGATGCGAATCAGGTAGCGCTCCTCCTCTTCCTCGATGCGCAGCACGCCGTCACGGTCAGCGACGACCGCCTGGGTCTTGGGCTTTCTGGCCTCGAACAGCTCGATCACGCGGGGCAGACCCATGGTGATGTCGCCGCCGCCGCCCGCCACGCCGCCGGTGTGGAAGGTGCGCATGGTGAGCTGGGTGCCGGGCTCGCCGATGCTCTCGGCGGCCACCACGCCCACGGCCTCGCCCATGCTGACCGGCTTGGCCTGCGAGAGATCGTAGCCGTAGCACTTCTGGCACACGCCCGCCTTGACCCGGCAGTTCAGCGGGGTGCGGACGTAGATCTCGCCCAGGCCCTTGGCATTCTGGGTGATGAGCTTGACATCCTCCAGGCTGAGCATATGGCCCTCGTGGAGCGTCAGGCCGCCGATCTCGATATCCGCCGTGAGGGTGCGGCCATAGATGCTCATCTCGATCTCGTTCGCCTTGCGGGCACGCCACTCGCCGCTGCGCTCGTCGATAATGCCCAGCATCACGGTGGTGTAATCGCTGGTCGAGCAGTCGATGTCGCGCACCACGACCTCGTGGGCCACGTCGTGCAGCTTGCGGGTCAGGTAACCGGAGTCGGCGGTGCGCAGCGCGGTGTCGGCGCCTCCCTTGCGGGCGCCGTGGGTGCTGATGAAGTATTCGAGCACGGTCAGCCCTTCGCGGAAGCTGGCCTTGATCGGCACCTCGATGGTGCTGCCGTCGGGGCGGGCCATCAGGCCGCGCATGCCCGCGAGCTGGCGAATCTGCTGGGGGTTACCACGGGCGCCCGACTGCGACATGATCCACAGCGGGTTAAACGGGTAGTTGGCCTCGAAGTTCTTGAAGACCTCGTTCTTCACCTCGTCGGTGGTGTCGTTCCACAGCGAGACGACCTGCTTGTAGCGCTCCTCCTCGGTCATGAAGCCGAACTCGAAGTTCTGCTCGATCTCCTTGAGCTTGAGGTCCGCGTCGGCCAGGATGGCGTCCTTGACCGGCGGGATCACGATGTCGTCGATGCCGATGGTGACGCCCGACGTGGTAGACAGCTTGAAGCCGCTGTCCTTGAGCGCGTCGAGCAGCTTGGCGGTGGCCTCCACGCCGAGCTGCTTAAAGCAGGCCATAATCATGTCGCGCAGCGAGTCCTTCTCGTAGGCGGTGTGCAGGTTGGCGAGCTGGTCGATCATGTGGGCCTGGTCGCCCAGCGCCTCCTGCACGATGCGGCGAAACATCACGCGCCCGGCGGAGGTGTCATAGATGGTGCCGTTCAGGCGGATTCGCACGTGGTCCTGGTAGTCGATGCCGCCGCGCTCGACGGCCAGAATCGCCTCGTCGGGGCTGCTGAACACGTACTTGATGAGGCCGGGCGTGATCGCCTCGCCGCGCAGCGTCACCGGGCTGTTGAGGGCCACTTTGCCGCTCTCTAGCGCGTCGAGAACCTCCTGCTCGCCCTCAAAGGCCATGCCCGCGCCCAGGTTGTCCTTGCGGAGCTGGGTCAGCGTGAAGATGCCCAGGATGATGTCGCGGCTGGGTTTGACGTTCGGCTCGCCGTTGGCCGGGCTCAGCAGGTTGTGGGCGCTGAGCATCTGAATGCGGGCCTCGGCCTGGGCCTGGGCGCTCAGCGGGACGTGAATGGCCATCTGGTCGCCGTCGAAGTCGGCGTTGAAGGCCTCGCAGACCAGCGGGTGGAGCTGAATGGACTGACCTTCCACCAGCACCGGCTCGAAGGCCTGGATGCCCAGGCGGTGCAGCGTCGGCGCGCGGTTGAGCAGCACCACCTTATCCTCGATGACTTCTTCCAGCGCGTCCCACACGGAGTCACGGGTGTCGCGGTAGCGCTCCAGCATCTTGCGGGCCTGCTTGATGTTGGTGACCTCACCCTTCTCTTCGAGCACCTTGAACAAAAAGGGCTTGAACAGTTCCAGCGCCATACGTTTGGGCACGCCGCACTGGTGCAGCTTGAGCTGGGGGCCGACCACGATCACGCTGCGTCCGGAGTAGTCCACGCGCTTGCCGAGCAGGTTCTGGCGGAAACGGCCCTGCTTGCCGCCGAGCAGGTCGGTGAGGCTGCGCAGCGCCCGGTCCGAACCGGGGTTGGTGACCGGCGAGCCGCGCCGTCCGTTGTCGATCAGCGCGTCCACGGCCTCCTGAAGCATCCGCTTTTCGTTGCGGATAATCATGTCGGGTGCGCCCTGGCCCATCAGTTTCTTCAGGCGGTTGTTGCGGTTGATCAGGCGGCGGTACAGGTCGTTGAGGTCGCTGGTCGCGAAACGTCCCCCGTCCACCTGCACCATCGGGCGCAGATCGGGCGGCATCACCGGCACGGTGGCCATAATCATCCACGACGGATCGTTGCCGCTGGCCATGAAGGCGCGGGTGACTTCCAGGCGCTTGCGGGCCTTGGCACGCTTGTGGCGGCTGTTGTCCTTCATCATCTCGCCGAGTTCGGCTTCCAGGGTCGGCAGGTCGAGGTCGTCGAGCAGTTCCTTGACCGCCTCGGCGCCCATCTTGGCCTCGAAGTCGTAGGACTCGATCACCCGGACCTGCTTGCGCACCAGGTCGATCTCGATGCGGCCCGAAATCTCGGACTTCAGAGCGCCGGAATCGGCCAGCTCGTCGCCGGGCTCCACGCGGTCGCCGTTGACCACGGTCGGCTCGTCGGTGTAGGTGTAGACCTTGGCCTTGCTCACGATCACGCTGGCGGGCGCGTGTAGGGTGATGACGCCCGCCTCCTCGGCGGTGATCTCCTCGGCCTTGTCGATGGCGCCGACGACTTTCTGACCCTTCTTGACCGGGCTACCGTCGGCGACCAGCACGTGCATGGTCGGGTTGATCGGGTAGACGGCGGTGCGGGTCCAGTGCGCGGTGACCTTGACCTCGCCGCTCTCGGTCTTTTTCTTGCCAGCGGTGACGACCACGCCGCTCAGGCGGCTGTCGCGGCTGACGCGGAGCCGGGCGCCGCTTTCGGCACTCGCCAGCACCGCTCCGGCCTCCACGATCTCGCCGTTGGCGACCTGCACGTCCATGCCGTGCGGGATGTACAGCCGCGCCAGCAGCTCGCCCAGTTCGACGACGACCTCGCTCTCGATCTCGCCCTCGACCTCTTCACCCTCGCTATTCACGCTGGGGGTGCTGGCCAGGGTCGGAATGGTGACGCGCAGGTCCACCATCACCGAATCCTCGCCCAGATCGTGCAGGAAGGCGCTGGCGTCCATCGGGGCCTTGATCTGCACGGCGGCCTCCAGCTCGGCCAGAATTTCACCGGCCCGGAAGCTCTCCTGCTCGACCAGCACGTCACTGGGCACGGCCAGCACGGCCTCGGCGACCTCGGCGTAGGCGATCTCGGCGCGGCGCGGGAAGCGGTACTGGGCCAGGCCGTCGAGCTTGGCGACCACGTTGCCGCCCAGGCCCAGGCTCTGGCCGCGCGTGACGTACTCGCCGTCACGGATGGCCGCCTCGGCGCCGCCCTGGAGGGCGTAGGTTTCCTGACGTCCGTTGCGCAGCTCGCGGTACTCGTCGTCGCTGAGCAGCTCGCCGCGCTTGAGGGGCCGCCCGTCCTTCTGGGCGTTGCGGGCGTCGGTGACCAGGTAGCTGGAAAAGTACAGCACCTTTTCGAGCTGCGCGGCGCTCAGGTCGAGCAGCGTGCCGATCTTGCTGGGCGTGTCCTTGACGTACCAGATGTGCGCGGCAGGCGTCGCCAGGTCGATGTGACCCATCCGGTAGCGCCGGACCTTGCTGGAGGTGACTTCCACCCCGCAGCGCTCGCAGACCTTGCCCTCGTAGCGCTGGCGCTTGTACTTGCCGCAGGCGCACTCGTAGTCCTTGATCGGGCCAAAGATCCGCTCGTCGAACAGGCCCTCACGTTCGGGCTTGAGGGTGCGGTAGTTGATGGTTTCGGGTTTCTCGACCTCGCCGAAGCTCCATTCACGAATTTTCGCGGGGCTGGCGATGGCAATTTTTACCTTGCTGAAATCTTTCATTGAAGCTCCTCTGAATGAGGGTTATAGACCGTTGGGGTTGTGCTGTGAACTGGTGGAGAAAGCATTCGCTGCGCTCACTCACCCCCTCCCAGCCTCCCCCCTCAAGGGGGAGGAGCAAACAGCACAGGGACTTGCTCTTTTTGCTCCCTCCCTCTTCAGGGGGGAGGGTTGGGGAGGGGGTGGTAAGCGCAGCGAACTTCTCAGCGTTTCGGCAGCATGCCTTCAAAAATATCCACGTTCTTGTCGTGGCGGTCGAGCACTTCGACGTCCAGGCCCAGCGAGTGGAGTTCCTTGACGAGCACCTTGAACGATTCGGGAATGGTGCTGCCCGACACTTCCTCGCCCTTGACGATGCTCTGGTAGGCCGCGTCGCGTCCGTCGATGTCATCACTCTTGATGGTCAGCATTTCCTGGAGGGTGTGCGCCGCGCCGTAGGCTTCGAGTGCCCAGACTTCCATCTCACCGAAGCGCTGGCCGCCGAACTGCGCCTTGCCGCCCAGCGGCTGCTGGGTAATCAGGCTGTAAGGACCGGTGCTGCGGGCGTGCAGCTTGTCTTCCACCATGTGGTAGAGCTTCATGACGTACATGGTGCCGACCACGACGGGGCCGCTGATCGGCTCGCCGCTTCTGCCGTCAAACAGGATGCTCTTGCCGGTGCGGGCCAGGCCCATCTGGGCAGGCTCGTAGTCGCCCACCGGCTGCGCAATGACGCCCAGCTTCCCGGCGCGGTCGAGGACTTCCTGCTCGCGCTTGTCGAGTTCAAAGCCGTCGTCCTTGCGCTTCTGGAGCCGCTCGGCAGCCGTGACCTCCAGCATTTCCTTGATGGTGATTTCCGTGACCGAATCGAACACGGGCGTCACGAATTTCTGGCCGGTCAGGCGGGCGACTTCGCCCAGGTGGGTTTCCAGAATCTGGCCCAGGTTCATGCGCGAGGGCACGCCCAGCGGGTTGAACACCAGATCGACGGGGGTGCCGTCTTCGAGGTAGGGCATGTCTTCGGGCGGCAGGATCTTACTGACCACGCCCTTGTTGCCGTGGCGGTTGGCCACCTTATCGCCCACCTGGAGCTGGCGTTTCTGGGCCACGTAGACGCGCACCACTTCGCGCACGCCCGGCTTGAGGTCCACGCCCTCGTCGCCCCGGCGGAAGCGCACGGTCTTGACCACGACGCCGCCCTGGCCGGACTGCACGCGCAGCGAGGTGTCTTTGACTTCTCTGGCCTTCTCGCCGAAGATCGAACGCAGCAGCCGCTCTTCGGGGGTCGGCTCGGACTCGCCTTTGAAGCTGGTCTTGCCAACGAGGATATCGCCGGGCTTGACCTCGGCGCCCACGCGCACGATGCCGTCCTCGTCGAGGTCGCGCAGGGCGGCCTCACTCAGACCAGGAATGTCGCGGGTGATCTTCTCCGGCCCCAGCTTGGTGTCGCGGGCCTCAACTTCATCCTTCTCGATATGGACCGAGGTGTAGAAGTCCTTGCGGACCAGGCCCTCGCTGATGCAGATGGCGTCCTCGAAGTTGAAGCCGTCGAAGGGCATGATGGCGATGGTGATGTTCTGGCCCAGCGCCAGGCGGCCCAAATCGGAGGCGGGACCGTCGGCGATGACCTGCCCGGCCACGACGCGGTCACCGAAGGCGACAATCGGGTGCTGGTCGAGGTTGGTGCCCTGGTTGGAGCGGGTGAAGCGCACCAGCTCGAAGGTCCGGACGTTGCCCTTGACGTAGCCGATGTCCGGCGCGTCCTCGGTCAGCGTCACCTGGATGTTGCGGGCGTCCACGTAGGTCACGGTGCCGGTGGCGTCGGTGACGACCGAGGTGCCCGAATCGGTGATGACGCGCTCCTCGACACCCGTGCCCACGGCGGGCGACTCGGCGCGGATCAGCGGCACGGCCTGCGACTGCATGTTCGACCCCATCAGGGCGCGGTTGGCGTCGTCGTGCTCCAGAAAGGGAATCAGCGAGGTGTTGATGCTGACGATCTGCTTGGGCGAGACGTCCATGTACTGCACGTCGGCGTGCTCGTAGAAGCTGGGATCGCCCGCCTTGCGCGATAGCACCCGCTCCTCGGCGAAGGTGCCGTCGGCGTTGAGCCTGGTGTTGGCCTGGGCGATGGCGTAGCGGTCCTCGATGTCGGCGGTCATGTACTGCACGTCGTCGGTGACGCGGCCCCCCACCACCAGACGGTACGGCGCCTCGATGAAGCCCAGCGGATTGACCTTGGCGTAGCTCGACAGGCTGGAGATCAGGCCGATGTTGGCGCCTTCCGGCGTTTCAATCGGGCAGATGCGCCCGTAGTGGGTGCGGTGAACGTCGCGGACATCGAATCCGGCGCGTTCACGGGTCAGCCCGCCCGGCCCCAGCGCGGAGATGCGGCGCTTGTGGCGCAGGTCCGAGAGCGGGTTGGTCTGGTCCTTGAACTGGGAAAGCTGGCTGCGCCCGAAGAACTCGCGCATGGCCGCCACGATGGGCCGGTTGTTGACCAGCTTGGTGGGGGTGGCTGCGTCGGGGTTGCCCAGGATCATGCGCTCGCGCACGCCGCGCGCCATGCGCCCTAAGCCCACGCGGAGCTGGTCGGCCAGCAGTTCGCCCACGGTGCGCACCCGGCGGTTGCCCAGGTGGTCGATGTCGTCCTCGCCCACCGGCACGCTCAGGGCCACACCGTCGGCGTCGGCGCCCACGGTCAGGGTCTTGTGGCCGTTGGTCAGCGCCATCAGGTAGCGGATGGTGTCGATCAGGCCCGCGTCGGAGAACTTGCCGTCCACGAAGTTCAGCAGGGTCCGGTCTGTGCGGGTGGTGCCGAGCTTGGTGTTCATTTTAAAGCGGCCCGGCTCGCCCAGGTCGTAGCGCTTGGGATCGGCCAGCAGCCCGTAGAGGTACTGGGTGGCCTTGTCACGCTTGGGCGGGTCGCCGGGGCGCAGCACCGTGAACAAGCGCAGCAGGGCCTCGTCGGCGCCCATGCCAGCGGTCTTGTCTTCGGGCAGCTCCAGATTGGTCTCGAACTCGGTAAAGAGGGTTCTCAGGCTGGCGTCGTCGTAGCCGAGCACGCGCAGCAGCATGGCCACCGGGAACTTGCGCTTGTTGACCTTCATCTCCAGGATGCCGCCCGCGAATTCCAGCTCGATCCAGGGACCGCGCTTGGGCATCGGGATGATGGCCGCCGTGTAGTACTTCTTGATACCCTTGTAACTGGCCGTGAAGTACACGCCGGGGCTGCGGTGAATCTGCGAGATGACCACGCGGTCCGCGCCGTTGATGACGAAGCTGCCGTCCCCGGTCATCAGCGGCAGGTCGCCCAGGAACACCTGGTCCTCTTTAATCAGGCCGCTGTCTTTGTGAATCAGTTGCAGTTTGGCGTAGAGGGGTGCCTGGTAAGTCAGGTCTTTTTCGCGGCACTCTTCGGGCGAGTACACCGGGTCGCCCAGGCGGTATTCCAGGTAGTCGAGCACCAGGCCAGTGCTGCGGCCCTTCTCGGTCTCGTCGATGGGGAATACTTCGCGAAAGGCGCCCTGCAACCCGGCGTTGTCGCGGGAGGCGGGGGCCTTGCCTTCCTGCAAGAAGGTGCTGAATGAATTGACCTGAATCTCGGTCAGGTCGGGCAACTTGATGACTTCCAGAATCTCGCCGAACCGTTCGATCTGTGGCTTCATGCCTACCTCGCGTATGAATGGTGCGTTTCGTGGAGTGCGCGTCTGGGACGAGGATGTTCGTACACGAATGCGTCCTGCAAGAATGAAGGTGCTCAACTATCAGCCAGGCTGGCGGGCCGCGCCGTGACGGTCCCCGGTAACACTCAATGTGCCTACACGGCGCACGGGAGACAGGGCCGTTGCCCTCTCTCCGGAAAAATGTGGTGCCTCAGTTGTGGAGTGCGGGCGTTGTCAAGCGCCTCCCCGCCTGGCCCATCATGGCCAGCGAAGTCTGAGTATAGGTCGGTGGGGCGAGAGTTGTCAATGTGCGGGTGACAGGGTGACAGGTTTTAAGGGCGGGTTTAGCAGTGGGTGCAGTGTTGACAGTCGTTAGGCGTGATCGGCCCACCCCTCCAATTTCCTAAGGTGCCCATCATGCCCCGCTTCATGAAGACGTTGCCGCTGCTCTGGTGCCTGAGTGCCGGAGCACTGGCCCAGTCGCCGCTCACTCAGACGCCGCCCACTCAGACGCCGCCCACCGAACTCCCACCTGAGCGCTTCGGCGTGCAGCTCGGCGGCATTCCACCGTTTCTCATGTCGGCTGGCGGCTACGCCCGGCTGGCCCAGTTCGGAGACAGCCAGCTCGAAGGGCGACTGCTCGCCAGTTACGCGGGTGTTCCGACCTTCGGCGGGGGCGTCGGGGCCGAGGGCGACGTGCTGCTCAGCTACCGTTTTTCCAACGGCTGGCGCGTCTACGGCGGCCCGGCGTTGGTCGTCGCCAATGTCACCACCGACAGGCCCACCACCTACCCCGGCGTTGGCGCACTCGTCGGCCTGCGCGGGGGCCTGGGCCTGAGACCGTTCGGCGAAGTGGGCGTCGTGACTTTCTTGGGCGGCATCAGCGGCCCGTTCGCCCGCATCGGACTCACCTACAACTTCTAGCCACAACTTCTAGCCAAAAAAGCCGAAGCACGCGGCTCCGGCTCCCCAATACCATCCAATCTCAGCTCGCCGGAACCTCGCTCATGACCAGGCGCGGCGCCCGTTTCCAGCTCAGCAGGGCGAAGATCAATGTGAAGGCCAGCATGCTCAGCATGGGAATGGTCACGACGTTGCTGACGGCCTGGCCGCTGCCGGTGCCCAGCCAGGGCCATTTGGCGTCGCAGCCGGTGCCGATGGGGCCGACGCTGCACGCTTTGAGGCTCTGCACCACGCCCCAGACTTCCAGGTTCTGATACAGCGCAATGCTCCAGCCGATGCCTGCCAGGGCCAGGGCGTAGGCCCGAATACCCAGATCGGCGCGGAAGGCCGCCACGCCCAGCAGCACGGCCAGCGGGTACATGCAGATGCGCTGATACCAGCACAGCACGCAGGGCACGAACGCCTTGATCTCCGAGAAGTACAGGCTGCCCAGCGTGGCCACCAGGGCGAAGACCCAGGCGAGGTACAGACGGTTATCGCGGCTCATACGGTCATTTTACGGCGTCTCATGTGGCGACCTTCTTACTGGTTCCTGCTCGGCAGCGTGACTTGGTAGCGGCGCTTACCCATCATTCCTAATCTGGTCATTCCTGGTCTGGTCATTCCTGATCTGGCGCCTGACGTGGCAGCAGTGGTTAGCAGCAGTGGTTATTTGACAGCGGCAACGGCGTCAATCGCCTTGCCCACCTCGGCGGCGCTGAAGTTGGCGACCAGCACGCCGTTGACATACACGCTCGGCGTTCCGTTGACGCCCGCGTTTTCGCCCTGCTTCTCGTCGGCGTCCACACGGGCCTTGGTGGTGCCCGCGTCCAGGCATTGACCCAGCTTGGCCGCGTCCACGCCCTCGACGCTGCCCGCCAGTTCGACCAGCTTGTCACGGCTGGCCCAGATCTCGCTTTCACTGCCCTGGGCGCGGAACAGGATGGTGGACATGTTCTCGTAGCCCGCGTTGCCGGTCTGGTCGTAGGCGCACTCGGCAGCCTGGGCGGCCAACTGCGAATCGTCGGTGGCGAGACCGGCTTTCTGGGCCAGGAACGGAAAAGCCAGGTTATACATCTTGGCCTTGCCGGTGGCAAAGTACTTTTCCTGCAACACCGGCACCACCGTGTCCTGAAAATTTTTGCAGTTGGGGCACTTGAAATCCTCGAACACCACCAGCGTCACCGGGGCGTCTTCCTTGCCCACAAAGGGCTGACCGGCCAGGTTGAAGGTGTTGGTTTTGGTGGCGGCGGCGCCGCTGGCGGTCTGGTTGCGCGTCACGGCCCAGACGGTCAGGCCGATCAGCACGGCGGCGATCAGCGTGCCGAGGATCAGGTACACGCGGCTGTTGTTGTTGCCCTGGAGTCTGGTCATATACCTGCTCAGTCTAAAGGTTCAGGGCACAAAAATGCCCCGCCGCCCATGAGAGGGCTCAGGCGGGGCCGTTCGTTTGGCCCATACGTACTGACCATACGTGCTGACCCTCCCTACTGACCAATGGTCTGGCCGAACTGGTCGCGCACGCTCACGCTGGTGAACTGACCGCGCACCGCCAGGATGGTCCAGGGACTGGTCAGCGACTGGGTGGTGATGGTGCCCGCCCCCGGCGCCCGGACCGTCACGGTGACGATGAGCTGCGTGCCCGCCGCCTGCACCGATTTCACGCTGACGCCGTAGCCTCCGGTAGGACGGCTGCCCAGGAAGATGCCCACCGCCGTCTGGTTGACGATCAGCGGCGCGGGAGGCGCCGGGGTCTGGTTGGCGTAGGCACTGGTCCACAGCGCCTGGAGGCTGGCCTGGTTGCTGGCCAGCGTGACCTGCGGGCTGCCCACGCTGGCGTTCGAGCCGCTGGCGACCTCGCGGAACCCCAGATCGGTGCCCTGCACGCTGCCTCCTGACGACACGGTGGTGTTGCTGGTGCGCGTGACCACCGACAGCGGCTGGATGTACAGCCCGGTGCGCAGCGTCTGGGCGGGCGCGGGCGTCACTCTCAGCGGGGCGTCGGGCAGGCTGCCTTCCGGCAACACGGTGACGACCAACGTGCCCTGGGTGGCCAGGCTGCGGCTGAGCACGGCGGCCTCGGCGGGGGTCAGGTTGCCGCCGCTCAGGCCCGGCACCGGCTGGGCGCTGGCCTGCACCTGGGCGCCCGCCGCCAGGGCGCCGCTGAGGGTGTACCAGTTGCCGCCCGTCATCAGGAAGGTGGCCGAGAGGTCGCGGACAGCGCCGATAGAGTAGCTGCCGCTGCTCTGCACCACGCTGGCCAGCGGCAACAGGCTGCTGCTGCCGGTGCTTTTGAACACCGCCTTGCCGCCCAGGCTCAGGCTGCCCTCGGTGGCGAAGGGGCTGGCGATCTGGGGGCGCACTTCCAGCGTCTGACCCTCGATGCCGAGGCTGCCCCTGGCGCTGCCGGAGCCGCCGTAGACCCAGGCCAGGCGGTCCTGGGACGAGCCGTAAAACGAGACCTCGTGCACGCTGAGGTTCCCTGGCCCCTGCGTGGCACATCCAGCCAGCAGCGCGGCTCCCAGGAGCGAGGTGCTCATAAAGCCAACCAACCCGGATTTCTTCATGGTGCCCAGCTTACGGTGATCGGCTGACCCGCGACTGAACTCGGATGAAGAGGGCCTTTAGGGATGGGGGTGGGGAGTGAAGCACGCGTTCAGTCGCCTGCTGCTGCCAGGCCACTTTCCTGTTGTTCCTCGGCGACCCGGAGCGCCCGGCGGTCCAGTACGGCGCTCTCCAGCAGCCAGTATAGGGCGGCGGCGAGTCCGGCCAGGGCGGCGTACATTAGCCACAGGGCGGTGTTGCCCGCGCTGCTCAGCACCCAGCCGCCCAGCAGCGGGCCGGTGAAGGTGCCCAGGCCGCTCATGGAGCCCATCAGCCCGATGTAGCGCCCGCGCACCTCGCGCCGCCCCAGCTCGGCCACCACACTCTTGCCGATGCTGTAACTGACGATCTCGCCCAGCGTCCAGATGCCGATGGCCAGCAGATGTACGCCCAGACTGTGTGCAAAGCCGTGCAGCGCGAAGCCGAGGCCCAGCAGCAGGGCGCCTACCGCCTGGGCACGGGGCCGGTTGCCGCGCCCTACCCAGTGACCCAGTGGCAGCCCCAGCACGACCACCAGCACGCCATTGAGCGCCAGCGCCTGCCCGTACTGCACCGGGCTGTAACCCTGGGCGGCGAAGACCAGCGCCAGCAACCGGTAGCTCTGGTAGGTGGTGGCAAACAGCAGCGCGGCCAGCATCATGCTCCATAACAGCGGGTCGCGGGGCAGACGGCTGGGGGTCCGGGGTGTCGGCCCGGCCAGCCTGACCCGGCGCGGCAGCCGAAAACGCCAGGCGATCAGGGCGCCGTAGACGGCCATCGTCGCGGCGTCGAGCATGAACAGCAGGCGGTATGAGACAGCCGCCAGCACGCCGCCGAGCAGCGGAGCCAGCGAGGCGCCCACATTGATGGCCCAGTACAGCAGGTTATACGCCTGGGCACGCAGCGGGCCGCTGGTCAGTTCGGCCACCGCCGTGCTGGCTGCGGGTTTATACAGCGAACTCAGCAGCGAGAAACTCAGCACGCCTGCCACAGTCCACAGGTAAGTGCCAGCGTTTCCCAGTGCCAGCAGGGCCAGGGCGCCGCCGAAGAGGGCCAGCAGCATGGTCAAGCGCGGCCCACGGGCGTCGGTGAGCGCCCCGCCCAGCGGCTCGGCGAAAAAGCGCCCCACGCCCAGCACGCTCAGCACCAGCGTCACCTGCGTGACCGTAAATCCGCGCTGGCTGAGGTAGAAGCCCAGCAGCGGCACCACGAACTCGCCGGAGCGGTTAATGAGCGTGCCGGTCCACAGCACCCAGAAGCCGCCCGGAAAACGGCGGTAGACCCCGGTCAGCAGGGCAGTGGGGCGGCGCCAGGTGGACATCACCTGAATCGTAGGCCCAGATGCACCGGGGCGGCCTTAACCGGCTGGGGGACAGTGGGAACGCGAGGTGAATTGGCGGTGGGATTTATTCGCAACAGCTTGAAGCGGCAACTTGAAGATGCAACTTGAAGATGCAGCTCATCTGTTTTGCGGCGATGTTACGGAAAGAGTGGAGGCGATATCGTTCTGAGTGCCGGAAAGTGATGACTTCGTTGGATCCTTCGCCATGCCCAGGATGACAAATGTGGGGGAAATGGACGCTCGACAATCGCTTGCTACGCCTTACTTCGCGCTTGCCACCTTCGCCGCTCGTTTCTCAAGCTGCTTCTCGACCCGTTTCTCCATCGGCCTCTCCAGCAGCTCGCGGGCGTGGCTCAGCGCCGCCTCCGAGGTGTTGCCGCTGAGCATCCGGGCGATTTCTTCGAGGCGTTCCTGGCCGCCCAGCAGCCGGACGTGGCTGACGGTGCGGCCTGCCTCCAGGCCCTTTTCGACCTTGAAATGCCAGTCGGCGCGGGCGGCGATCTGCGCCAGGTGGGTCACGACCAGCACCTGACGGGTGGCGGCCAGGTGCGCGAGCTGATCGGCCACGGCCCTGGCCGCGCTGCCGCCGATGCCCGCGTCCACCTCGTCGAACACGACGCTGGGCGTGCTGGCGCCGAGCACGGTGCTGATGGCCAGCATCACCCGCGACAGCTCGCCGCCCGAAGCCGTCTGCTCCAGATCGCCCAGCGCCTCGCCGGGGTTGGCGCTGAATTTGATGCCCACCTCGTCCAGGCCGTGCGGGCCGGGCACGTCCAGGGGCCGCAACTGGAATTCCAGCCGGGCGTGCGGCATGCCCAGCTCGCGGATGACCCGCAGCAGGTCGGCTTGCAGTGGCCCAGCCGCCGCCGTGCGGGCGGAGCGCAGCTTAAGGGCGATCTGCCGGGCTTCTTCGCGCAGGCCCGTCACCTCGCCCTCCAGCGTTCCGGCGGCGTGTTCGTCGCTTTCCAGGGCGGCCAGTTCAGCTTCGGCGGCGGCGTGAAATTCAAGCACCTCACCCAGATTGGGGCCGTACTTACCCTGCAACTTGCCGATCAGGCTCAGGCGGGCTTCCACGTTGGCCAGGGCTTCGGGGTCGGCGGCGCGGTTTTCGGCCACGTCGCGCAGCTCGCCCGATACCGCCCGCAGGCTGTCGAGCGCCGCGCTCAGTTCCATCTGAAGCTGGGCGCTGGCCTCGTCGTAGCGGGCCGGAAGGTTCAGCGAACGCAGCGCCTCGGCGACCAGTCCGGCGGCGCTGACGTCGCCCTCACTGAGCAGCTCCAGCGCCCCGGCGGCCCCGGCGGCGATGGACTCGACGTTGGACAGCCGGGTCAGCTCGGCCCGCAGCGGCTCTTCCTCGCCTTCTTTCAGGGCGGCCTCGCTCAGTTCTTTCACCTGAAACCGCAGCAGGTCGAGCTGCCGTGCCCGCTCGCGCTCGCTGGCGTTGAGGCGCTCCAATCGGGCGGCGGCACCTTGCCAGTGGCGGTAGGCGGCGGCGTAGGCGCTCAGCGCGTCGGGCAGCAGGCCGTCGAGCAGGCCGCGCTGGTTGGCGGCGCTCAGCAGGCTCTGGGCGCTGTGCTGCCAGTGGATGGTCAGCCGGGTCTGCGAGACCTCGGCCAGTTCGCGCAGGGCCACCACCTCGCCCTCCACGCGGGCGCTGCTGCGGCCCGCACTGGTCAGGCGCCGCGACACCACGTCCTCGCCCCAGAAGCCGGTCACCAGCAGGTCGGTTTCTCCGCTGCGAATCAGGTCGGTGTTGCTTCTGGCGCCCAGCAGCAGCCCCAGCGCGTCCACGATGATGCTCTTGCCCGCGCCGGTCTCGCCGGTAAACGCCGAGAAGCCGCCGCGCAACTCCAGTTCCAGCGCCTCGATGGTGGCCAGGTTACGGACTTCCAGCCGGGTCAGGTGAGCCGGGGGCGTAGGTGTTGCGGAGCGGGAGGGCACGCCCGGCAGTTTAGCGCAGCGCGTCGGCAGCACGGTGACGTGGGGCACGGCGGGAGTCGGGAGTGGGGTTGACAGATCGGGTAGGACAGTGCATATTGAAAAACGATAATATTGATAAGCAATAAATGCGGAAGTCAATTCACCGCCTGGCCTCCGAGGTCGGGACCACCCAGGACGCGCCCGCAGCAGGCGCAAGGAGCATTCATGTCTGAACCTGTGCCGGAACAGTGGGATGAGAAGCAGCGCCTCAGTGAAACTAAGCGGGT
>NZ_JANYGJ010000232.1 GCF_025362455.1 Deinococcus sp.
GATGGTGCCTTTCGCCTTGATGGCGTCGAGGATCACCTGGGCGTCTTGCTCGCGGGTGGTGCCCTGACCGTCGGCCAGCATGGTGTAGCCGTCGCCGCCGGTGTTGGTGAAGTCGGGCAGCGCCAGGGTATAGCTGGTGGCACCCTTCAGGATGGGGATCCCGCCGTCGAGCGTGACGCTCACGACCCGCGATCCCACCGGCTTGCTGACATCGTACTTGTACGAGAATCCGGAGATCTGAAGGAAGCGTCCACTGGAGCCGGGCAGCGCCGAGACGCTATTTTCCAGTACAGCGTAAAGCTGGGTGCCCGTCACCGTCCGGGTCACCACCGAGTTGCCGAAGGGCAGCACCGAGTACACGTCGCCCGCCACCAGGTCGTAGGGCGGTCCGGCCTGGTAGCCGGGGGCGAGACGCCGCAGCGTGGTGTCCTGCGGCGCATAGCTGCCCGGCAGCGGCGAGCGGAGGGTGCCGCCGTTGACGATGGCGAGCTGGGTGCCGTAGCGGGCGCGCACCGCGTCGGTGATCAGGTCGCCGAGGGCCACCTCACCCAGCCGCTCGTTGTTGTTCGCGCGCGGGAAGACGTCCGTGGCCACCCCGATCTTGGTATCGAGCTGCGCGGCCAGTTGAGCGCGGTAGGGCGCCAGTTGCGCCACCACAGCGGGATCGGGCGTGACCCCAGCCGTCTTGGGCACCACAAAGGTGTTGCTGCGGTCCAGCACGGCGCCGTTGGCCCGGTCATAGCTCAGGGCCACCCGCGCATACGAAGCGCCCTTGCTGAGATTCTCGACCACCAGCGTCTTGCCGAAGGTGCCGCTGTACTGGACGTTGGTGTGGTCCCCGAAGATCACGTCGTAGCCGGTCACCTTGCTGGCAAAGTCGATCAGTGGACCACTGGGGGCCTTGCTGGTGGCGTCAATGCTCGTCACGCCCATGTGGGTCAGGGCCACGAAGACCTGAGCGCCCTCGGCCTTGGCAGCCAGGCGGGCCTGCTCGGCGGCGGCCACCGGCTCGGTGATCTGGATAGTGCCGAACGCCGTGGGTGAAACCAGTTCCTTGGTCTCGGGGTTGGTGATCCCGACCACCGCCACCTTGACGCCACCGACGGTGAAGATTTTGTACGGCTTGACGTTGTTCAGGTTGCCGCTGAGGTTACTCAGGTTGGCCGAGACATAACTGAATTTGGCGGCGTCAATCAGCGTCTGGAGCGGCGCCAGTCCCCGGTCGAAGTTGTGGTTGCCGAAGGTTCCGGCGTCCAGACCCATCAGGTTCAGTGCCTCAAGGGCGGGCTTCTCACCGAAAAAGCTCGACAGCGGTGGGGACGCGCCGTAGTCGTCGCCCGCCGTGACGGTCAACGTATTGGGATTGGCGGCGCGGTCCTGTTTGAAGTAGGCGCTCAGCACGGCGGCGCCGCCCGCCTGGTAAGCCGTATCTCCACTGCCGAAGCTGAGTGGATCGAGCTGACCATGCCAGTCGGAGATGTCCAGGAACTGCAAGGTGACCGGGTCGGGCGCCAGGACCGGCGCTGGCGTGGGGGCACAGGCGACCAGGACAGCGGAAATGGCCGCCAACTTCAGAACAGCGTATTTCATCAATACTCCTTTGGCACTGGAACAAACGTCTGGCCCGGCATCTGGACGACTGGTGACCGGCTTCATTGGCGCTCAGGGCTGATCGACGCAGTCTACAGAATGCTCATCACGGCTTGATCAGGTGGTCTGCCTCACCCGGTCTGCCGCGCGGAGGCGGGTTCAGTCCAGGTCGTCCAGCCGCTGGGAGACCGCTTCCACGGCTTTGAGCCCTTGCCCGAAGCGGGCCATGCTCTCCCGGTGGCGCTCCAGCTCACCGTAAGGCAGGTAACGCACGCCCAGATCCCGGACCCGGCTGAAGGCCGGGCGGCGCAACTGCTCCATGACGTCCCGCTGGCGCCCGTCCGGCGCCACCAGATACAGTCCGGCCACCACCTGCCCTGGCGCCCCAAGAGCCAGGTCGAGCATTCGCACGATGCCCGAGTAGATGCTGGTGGTGTGCTCGACCTCGAACGCGGCGATCACCTCGCTGCCATTGGCGTTTGTGGCAGCGGCGTCCAGCCACAGCACGTCGATCAGCCGCACGGCGTCGGCGCCGGGCCGCCCCATCAGATTTGCTGGCAGGGTGGTGGCGCAGCCGTCGCCGAGCTTGCCCCCGGCGTAGGGGCGCGAGACGTCGTTGGCCGCGATCCAGACCCGGAAGCCCAGGGCCAATCCCAGGTCGCGCAGCCAGCCCTGCACCTCGGTGTGGCTGCGGTCCTGCTCGCTGGCCGCGCTGCGGGCCCGGCTGGCCGCCGCCGTCTCCTCCCGCACGCGCGCCAGGTCCGACTGCCAGGCGCCCAGGGCCGCGTCGTCACCGCTGCGGGGCGGCGGTGTGAAGCGGCCCTGGCCCAGATCGAACATCAACCCGGCCACCGCCCCCAGATCGTTGGAGAGTAGATGGCGGTGCTCATTGGTCAGGCGCAGCAGCCCCGCACGCAGCGCCAGGTACTCCTCCCACTTGCCGAGTTTGACCCTGGCGCCGGTCAGGGCGTTGTAGCCGTTCACGATGGCGGTGTTGAACGGAGGCATGTGGGTCGGGTGCAGGAAGTACATCAGATTCGCGGCGGCTGGCCCCAGGCCCTTGATGCGGTGGCGGTCCAGTGCCCGGACGGCCTCGACCAGCTCGTCGGCCTCGGTGCAGCACACGCAGGTATCCAGGAAGTGGCCAAAGGCACGCTGATGGGCCGGGTTCTCGTAGATGTCCGGAATCCGCAGTTTGGGCTTCCAGAGAAAGGCGTGATCGGCTCCTTTGAAAATCTGGCGCTGCTCGGCTACCGAATGCACCACGGTTTCCAGGCTCGATCCCCGGTACTGGGTGCCGAAGGTGCCCTCGCGGATGTCGCGCACCACGCTCTGGACACCGCGCCGGATCGAGCGGAAATTCTTGAGACGCTCCTCCCATAAAAACCAGGTCTGGTAGGTGGCGCCGGGGTCGTCCCGCCAGCGGCGAATCAGGGCGTCCAGCGGGGCATCGGCAGCGAGTCCAGTCACGTTGATCGCACGCTAGCACGCCGCAGGGCGCCTCGCTGCCGCTTAACTGAGCTGAAGCGTTCGTTGTGCTCCCCTTCACGCCACTCACCGTTTTACAGGATCTTGACACGGCGCCGTTTACGCTGAAGCCCTCAACAGGAGGTGCGCTTCACAAGCTCATGGCCGTGCGGCCCCGGCAGTCGCCCCCACTTCGCCTGGATATTCCTCGACACCTTGCATCTTGATCACGGAGGACTTATGACCACCCCCACCCCAAACGCCAGTACTCAGGCCGTCTCACGGATGCTCCAGACCCACCCCCGCCGCGCTCAGGTCAAGTATGATCCGGCGGCCCTGCTGGAGTGTATCGCCGCCTGCTTCGAGTGCGCCCAGGTCTGCACCGCCTGCGCCGACGCCTGTCTGGGCGAGGGCGAGCACCTTCCGCACCTGGTTCACTGCATCACCTTGAACAGTACCTGCGCCGACATCTGCCTGGCCACGGGCCGCGCCCTGCTGCGGCAGACCGACCCGGACGAGGCCGTCGTGCGCGCCCAACTCCAGGCCTGTCTGAGCGCCTGCCAGGCCTGCGCCGCCGAGTGCGAGGGCCACGCCCGCGACATGAACATGCAGCACTGCGCGGTCTGCGCCGAGAGCTGCCGCCGCTGTGAGCGGGCCTGCCAGGC
>NZ_JANYGJ010000265.1 GCF_025362455.1 Deinococcus sp.
GCGTCCTTGGGGAGCTGGCGCAAGCGGGCCACGCTCAGGCCGGTGTTGAGCTTGTACTCGCTGACGTTCAGGTCGGCGATGGTCTTGCCCGCGTCGTTGACCGACTGGAAACGGGTCGGGCGCCAGCCGCTCTCGCTGATCCAGATGCGGGTTTTGCCGCCCTGGATGCCGGTTTTGGGATTGGCCTCAATCTGGTACAGGCGGCTGCCCGCCGCGCCGGTCGTGCCGATCAGCTTGAGGTCGTAGCGGGACTTGAGGGCGCCCACCAGGTTGCTGAGCTGCGAAATGTCCAGCCCGCCGAGGTCCTGGCCGCCCGCCGCCTTGCTGATGGGGCTGATGGTGACCTGGTTGGTGAGGTACAGATAGTTGCGAATTTCCTTGTTGTCCACCACCACGATGTTGTCGGCCAGGGCGTCGGGGGCGTTGAAAACCACCCGCGCCAGGCTGGAGGCCGGGATGGTCTGAATCTTGAGATCGACTTTCTGGTTGTCGCCGCTGACGGCAGCCGTGCCCTCGACGCGGAAGCTGATGTCCTTGACGCCTTTCTGGGCGGCGGCGATGTTGTTGACGATGGTATCGACGCTCTGGGCCTGGGCCTGAGCATAGGCATGGGCACTGGGCAAAAAGCTGGCAAGACCGAGCAGGACGGTGGGAAAACGGTTCTTCATGCGTTCAGTATCGCGCCCGGTCTCATGAGAAGCCCGGCGGCTTGCTGACGATGTGTTGGCGGATGGGGAGGGGTGAGAGGTGTGAGCAGAAGACGGGACACCAAACGTGAAGCCGGTCTCTAGAGCAGTACTCCGAATTACGCCACGGGGAAAACAGCCTCCCCGCGCCTCCATTCTGCGTCCTGCTCAGTTAAAACTACTCGCTCCGCTCGGTCATAAAAAGGGTCTTTTTATGACATCTGCTCTATACTTATCTCATGACCCTCAACCATCTGCTCCAGTCGGCCCGGACCCCGCTTTTGCGTGCGCTGAGTGCCCTGCTGCTGCTCTCCCCTGCGGCGCTGGCGGGCGGCGCTGGCGGGCTTGGCACCTCCAACCCCGGCGTGAACGCCATCACCGCGCCCGGACGTTCCGGAGCCGCCTGGCTCGATCTGGCGCTCAAGGCCCACGGCGGCGCGGCGCTGAGAAACCTGAAAACCTACCGCGAAACCGGCACCGTGACCATCTTTGGCCCCAACGCTCAGGTGCTCCTCACCGGGCAGTCGCTGGCCGTGATCGACCAGGCGCAGCGGCGCGTGCGAACGACCATCAGGGCTGGAGAACAGCTTATCAGCGACGAGATTCTCACGCCCGGCGGAGCTGTGGGGTACACCGAAAAAGACGGTGAGTTGCCGCTGCCGCGTGACAACGCACAGAATCTGGAAGATAATCTATACAGCGCACTGGCGGGCCTGTCGCTGGGCGGTAGCCAGCGTCAGCACATCACGGTGCTGGGCAAACAAACCTGGATCGGCACCAGCGGCACGGCGGTGGAGGTGCTGACCCAGAAGACGCTGACGACCTATTTGCTGGCAGACGACGGCACCTACCTGGGCGAGCGCCGGGACGTCGCTGGCGCGGGCACCATCACCGTCCTGAACAGCAAGTTTCAGACCTTTGAGGGCGTCAAAGTACCGGTTGTCAGTATCGCTTACCTGCCGAACGGCGACAAGCTCATCGAAGCGACCTCCGGAAAGGTGGAGATCAATCCGGTGCTCTCGGACGCCGACTTCGCGTTTCCGAAAGAATGACCCGTCCGGTAAAGCGGCGCCTGCTGGGCTTATCAGTACTGGGCATATCAGCGCTGGGCATATCACTCCTGGGTGCGGCGCCGTTGAGCCTGAATCTGGCTCAGGCCCAGGCTGCCGCGCCTGCCAGCGCCCAGGACCTGTTCGCCCAGGTCATCTACAAACTGGCCCAGTTCTACGGTGGCAACGCCGTGTTCCGGGCCTCGGACCTCAACAAAACCTACGGGCCGCAGATCAAGGCGGCCTGCGCCGCTCAGAAAATCTGCGACCCGGCCAGGAGCCACCCGATCATCAAAAAGATGCTGGCTGGCTTAAACGACAAGCACACCAATTTCTACACCGCGCAAGAGATCGCCCAGTTCAAGACCGGCCTGGGCAGCGGCGTCGTCACCCAGCGCTCGCTGGGCATCGTGACCGAGCCGCTGGGGTCGGGCGGTCAGGTGATCGCCGAGGTCTACCCCAATTCTCCGGCCTCGCGGGCGCTGTGGCAGGTCGGCGACGTGATCAGGTCGGCCAACGCCGTGGCCCTCGACGGCGTGCAGGGCAAGGCCGCGTTGACCCACCTGGGCAGCCGCGAGCAGAGCGCCGAGTTCAGGCTGGAGCGCCAGGGCAAGGCCATGACCGCTCAGGTGACGCCCGGCCCCGTCGCCCTGGAGCTGCTCAGTGCGCGGCCCGCACCGGGCGCCCCGGACATTACGCTGATCCGGCTGCGGGCCTTTTTGCCGGGCGTGGCCCAGCAACTCCACGACGCGCTGCGGGCCGCCCAAAATAAAAGCGCCGACACAAGGGGCGGCGGGGTCATTCTCGATCTGCGCTGGAACGGCGGTGGGCTGCTCGACGAGTACCTGCTGGCCCTGGCCGCCTTCATGGACCCGCCCAAACTGATCAATCAGGCGCGGTTCGTGACGACGACGCTGGGCTACCAGTCCGGCAAGCTCACGCTCAACGGCGCGGCGCTGCCAGGGCCGGGGCTGAGTAGCCCGGTGCGCTACAGCGGCAAACTGGTGGTGCTGGTAGACCGCGACACCGCCAGCGCCGCCGAATACCTCGCCACCGACCTGCTGGGACGCCCAGGCACCACCGTTATCGGTGAGCCGACCTACGGGCTGGGCGACACCGGCACCACCCTCCAGGAGCTGAGCGACGGCTCGGTGCTGCAAATCACGACCATCAGTGTGCTGAACGCCCAGAAGCAGCCGCGCCCCAGCAAGGTCATCCCGCCCGTGAGCGCCCGGCTCGATCTGCGCCAGCTCACCAGCGCCGGTCAGGACAGCATGCTCAGTCTGGCCATCCAGACCCTGAATAGCACTCCCTGAGCGGCACTCCATAAGCGGTGTCAGGGCTGAGCACCCCCCAGCGTGAACGTGTACCCGACCCTGGCTCCCACTCCCCCACTTCCGCCGCGCACTCCAACCTTCACCGTGCCGTCGCTGGCCGGGCCGATGGGCAGCGGTACGCTGGCGTCCACACCGTAGCGCAGCGGCAGGGCCACCGTGCGCCAGGACTCGTAGGCCAGGTAGCCGCTGAGATCGATGGCCCGCTCGCCGCCCAGGGAGACGGCGGCGGGCGCGTCCACCGACAAAACCACGCCACTTTTGGCTCCCAGCAGCGCGTCAGCACCCACCGTGAAGGCGTCGGCCCGGTAGCTCCCTCCCACCACCGCACCCAGCACGCCGGAGCCTGCGCGGGCACCTAACCGGTAGCTCAGGTCGCCGCGCCGGTATTCGCCGATGAGGGCGCCGCTGCTCTGGGCACCCAATTCACCGCTGAGGGTAGCGATCAGATCACGCGAGACGCGGTAGCGGCCCTCCAGGTTAGCCTGGGCGCCCCTGACGCCGGGGTCGAGGGCGACCTGATTCCAGGCGGACAGCGGGTCGAGGGCCGTGGCATAGGTATTCCAGACGCCCAGCGAGGCGCTCAGCGCCACCGGACCGAGGGTACCGCCCAGGTCGGCGTTCACCCGCACGCCCGGCTGACCGGCGTAGACGTCCGCCACGTTGAGCCCCAGCCGGGCGGTGCCCAGTCCGGCGATCACCAGATTGCGCCGCACGCCGAGTTCGGCGGCCCGGTTGGAGATGGCCGCCGAGAAGCGGTTGGCGCCCACCGGGAAATCGGAGAGGCCCAGACGCCCGGTCAGGCCAGTGTTGGTATATGACGAGTAAGAAACCCCGAAATCGAGGTTGGTCGCGCCCGCCGCGCCGCTCAGCACACCGCTCAGCACGAGGACGAGTGGCGCGGCGGCGCGGAAAGTTCTGGCCTGAATCATGCGGGCAGTGTAACAACGGAGGATGAATGCGGTCTTTCGGTTTGGTGATGCGCGTGGCGCGGGCTTGTGGCTTGTGGGAAGGAGGGGAGCGTGAGGCTCGTGTCGGCAATTCTGGTAGCTCAGCGGGAGTTCAAGCGAGTCACTTTCGCTGTTGCCTTCACTAAAGCGCGTATGGAACGCTCTTGACAGGTGTTCGGACTGAATTCCTCTTCTCGCCACCACCCGCTGCCCCTTCATCCAGCCTTGAGCTAGACTCGCGGCATGACCTTCACCCTGACGCGCTCGCTGGCTCCCGTCCTCCTCGCCGCCGCACTGCTGGGGCTGCCCGGCTGCGCCCCCGCGCTGAGGCAGGTGATTCAGGTGCCGACCTTCAAAGTCGAGCAGACCCGCCTGACCGGGCTCTCGCTGGGCAGTCCGGCCATCGCCCGCGTGAGCATCAAGCTGCGGATCAGCAACCCGAATCCGGTGGGCGCCCGGCTGGCCGACATCGGCGGGCGTTTTTTCCTGAACGGCACCGACGTGGGCGCCATCAATCTGCCGAACGTCAACCTGCCCGCACGCGGCGACACCGTGCAGGACGCCCAGCTTGAAATTCCGGTGAGCCTGCAAACCGCTGCGGTGTGGCTCCAGGTGGCGCGGGGCCGCGAAATGCCCTACCGCCTGGACGGCACCTTCACCGCCGACCTGGGTGCCCTGGGCCAGCCGAGCTTCGGGCCGTACACGCTGGCGCAGGGCCAGTTCAAGCAGGCTGCTATTTTGCCGTGAAGGTTTTATCCTGAGCGTTCTGCCCTAGATTGAGGCCATGAGCGCAGCGACGACCCATCCCGGCGAGTATGGCGCCTGGGCCTACCGACCAGAGCGGCCTCTCAGGACCGGCGACGGCCCCCTCTCGGACCTGAGCTTCAGTGCCAAGGACCTCTATGGCGTGCCCGGCTGGCCGCTGCACGCCTCGACGGAGGCCAGGCTGCCGGGCGTCTCCGACAGCCCACTGGTGCGCCGATTGCTGGAGCTGGGCGCGGCGCTGGTTGGCAAGACCCACCTGCACGAGATCGCGCTGGGCATCACCGGAGCCAATCCGATCACGCCGGGCCGCAACCCGCTCGACCCATCGCGGGTGCCCGGCGGATCGAGCAGCGGCGCGGCCATCACGGTGGCGACAGGCGAGGTCGGCTTCGCGCTGGGCACCGATACCGGCGGCAGCATCCGCGTTCCGGCGGCCTGGTGCGGCGTGGTGGGTTTCAAACCCGGCAAGGACCATCCCGCCTGGCCGACCCTGGGCGTGTTGCCGCTGAGTCCGAGTTGCGACCACGCCGGGCCGCTCACGCCGGACATCAGGACCGCCGCCCGGCTGCACGCGGCGCTGAGCGGCGAGGCCGTGACCCCGCGAAGCTGGGCGGGCCTGCGCGTCGGCGTCTGGCGCCCGCTGAGCTGGCTACAACCGGAGGCATTGAATGCGCTGGACATCCTGCGGGAGCGACTTGAGCGCCTGGGCGCCGTGACCTCCGAAGTGACCTTGCCCGACATGCAAGGCGCTTACAGCCCCATCGTGCAGGCCGAGGCGGCGGCGGTGCATGCGGCAGCCCTCCTGAACTCCCCCACCGGCTTCAGCGCGGGCACCGAGGAACTGTTGCGGCTGGGCGCGGCCCGCAGCGCGGCGCAGGTGCAGGCCGCGCGGGACCGGCGGGAACTCTACCGGGCGGAGCTGGCGACCCTGTTCCAGACACACGACCTGATTCTGGCGCCCAGCGTACCGGGACCGGCGCCGCTGATCGGGCAGACCAGTCTGAGCCTGCCTGAAGGTGAGGTGCCGCTGCGCACCGCCGTGCTGCGCCTGAGCGTGCCGTTCAGCTTGCTGGGCGTGCCGACGCTGGCCCTGCCTGTTCCGGCTGGGCCGCTGAGCGTGGGCGTGTCGCTAGCGGCCCCCCGCGACGCCGCGCTGCTGGGTCTGGGCCTGAGCCTGGAAGCCGGGTCTGGAAGCTGACGCGAATCTGAGCTGAAATGGAGGGGAAGCCACCCAACCGTCAGGCCACGCTCATGCAGGCTGCGTAGCGTGGGCGTATGAAGACGCTGATTCGCACCCTGCCCGCGCTGGCCCTAACCATAGGGGCCGCCAGCCTCGCACCCGCCCAGGCCGCCGCACTGTGGGCCGGAGCCGACCTGCGCACCAGCGGCCTGGACGCCCACGCGGGCACGGCGCTGCTGCCCGTTCCGTTCATCGGCACGGTGGGCGTGGAAGGCGGCGTGGGGGCGAGCTATTCCGGCAGCTTCAACGAGGCCCGGCTGGGCGCCACCCTGCGCGATCTGAACATCCCGTTTACCAAAACCGACGCCTTCGTCAGCGGCGGCGCGGCGTACCACAGCAGCCAGTCGGGGGACGTCAATACGTCCGGAGTGGGCCTCTACGTCGAGGGCGGGCTACGCGGCCCGCTGCTGGGGCCGGTCGGCTGGCGAGCAGGCGTCAAGGCCGACACCCGCAGCGGCCTGAGCGCAGGCGTGGGGCTGGAGTTCCGGTTCTGAGCACATTGGGGGAACTGTCGTCATCCTGAGCGACGCGAAGGATCTCGCTGTTCAAACGACGAGATCCCTGACTACGTTCAGGATGACACTTAGATGACACCTAAAAGAAGTCGGAACCAGTCGAACACCGCGCCACAGTTGGCCACCTTCGCTCAGGGTGACGCCGTGCGGAGGGCGGAAGGGTCGGCGCTCATCCAGAGAGCCCGCTCACCGCTCTCCCCCACACGCTTGCTAAGCTGCGGCCATGCGCTCGTACCCGCTCGCCCTGCTCGCCCTGGCAGTGAGCCTCACGCTGGCCAGCGCCGCACTCGCGCCCGGCGGTGGGCCGCTCATCGAGGTGGCGTACCCGCCACAAAACTACACCGTCGCCTTTGATCACGTGATCTTCGAGGGCCACCTCAGCCCCGGCGCCCGCCTGAGCGTGAATGGTCGGGCGCTCAACGTCGGCCCCGACGGCCTGTTCATGGAATGGCTGCCGCTGCGGCCCGGTCGCAACGCGCTCAGATTGCTCGGCACGTCGGGCAGCGGGCAGCGAGCCAGCACCTTCACGGTCACGTCCAATCCGCCGCACGCCCTCCCGGCGCGGCCCACCGCCATCCGCGCCGGAACGCTGAGCCCGGACCGCAGCCTGAACATCTTCACCCGCCTGGGTGCGCCGGGCCGACTGGACGTGCGCTTTCAGGGTTCGCCGGGCGGCGTGGCGAGCGTGACGGTGGGCACGCTGGCGCCGGTCAGGATGAGGGCCGAAAGCGCTTCCCGCACCCAGGCGGCAGGCTGGTATTCGGCCAGCCTTGAACTGCCGGTCAACCTGCCGCTGGGCGCCGCAGCGGTGCGGGTGCGCCTGAGCGGGCCGGGCGGCGCGGTGCTTGCCACGGCGGCGGGCAAGGTGACTTCCGCCCCCGGCGGCGCGGCGCGGGTGGCCGAGGTCGCGCAGCCGGACGTGGGCCTGGGCGTCGGTCCAGTGGCGCAGGCAGTTTCGACAGGGCCAGCCGCCACCGACCTGCTGTTTGCCCGGACAGGGCAGCGCGTGCGGGTGCTGGCCGATACGGGCCGTGACTGGCTGATCGAGGGGCCGGGTGGCCTGAGTGCGGCGTCCAGAGACACGCTGAAGCTGCTGCCGGTGGGCACACCCGCCCCCGCCGCCCAGCCCGGCGTGCCGCAACTGCAAGACGCCGGAAGCGAGTGGCAGATCCGCCTGAGCGCCGCCCAGCGCACCTTATACGACCTGACCGAAACGGCGGCTGGACCGAATGTGGGCCTGACCTGGCGACTGGCCCAGGCCGCCCGAAGCGCCGGGCAGATACTCGGCGACGAAGGTGCCCCAACCCTGAGCTGGGCACCTGAAGGCGACAGTCTGAAGCTCGACCTGAGCTTGCCGCAGAGCCAACTGTGGGGCTACTTCGTGAGCTACCAGGGCAGCGAGACCGTGCTGCACGTTCGCAAGGCGCCGGTACTGGACCCGGCCAGGCCACTCGCAGGGCCGTTGGCTGGGCGAATAATCGTCATCGATCCCGGTCACGGCGGCGCCGAGTTGGGCGGGGCGGGCAGCCTGAATGAGAGCGAGAAACAGATCGTGCTGCCCATCGCCGTGCGCTTGGTCGAGCTGCTGCGTGCCCAGGGCGCCGACGCCCGACTGACCCGTGAGCGCGACGTGCGCGTGCCGCTGTATGACCGCCCGCTGATGGCCGAGAACGTCCAGGCCGATCTGCTGGTCAGCCTTCACGCCAACGCCCTGCCCGACGGCGTGGACCCCAGAGGTCGGCGCGGCCTGGAGCTGCACACCTTCCACCCGATGAGCTGGGGGCTGGCGAAGGCGCTGCTGCGAAGCCTGCCGCGTGCTGCACCCGGCCTGAGCGTGGCGGCGCCCGACAAAGCCGCCGGAAGCCTGATCGGCGCCCTGCGCGTGCCCGCCGACCCCGGCCTGCGCCTGAGCAACCTGGCCCTGACCCGGCCCACCTCACAGCGCAGCGTGCTGATCGAGATGGCCTACCTGACCGACGCGGGCGATCTGCGCCGCCTGATGAGCCCGGCAGGCCGCGAGGCGCTGGCCCAGGGCGTCACGCAGGGCATTGCCGACGATTACGCCGCGCAGGCCAGGAACCGCCCCGCCTGGGCCGGGGGCAGCAGTCCAGCACCGGCAAGTCCAACGCCACCGAAGCCAGTACCGCCGAAGCCCGCCCAGCCGCAACCCGCTCAGCCTGTACCGACGCCACCTGTACCGACGCAGCCTGTACCGACGCAGACTCCACCCGAAATCCAGCCGACCCCGCCCGCACCCCAGCCGCCCACCCCCCAGCCACCCGCGCCGCTGCTTCCGGCCCCCGACCCCCTGCTAGACCCCGGCCCCGGCGAGGGCGTACCCCCGTTCATCCCCACGCCGCCCAGCCCGCCGTGATTGGCCGGGTCTCGACTCGGCGCACCCCGTATCAGCCGGGCGTCACGCGGGTCGCCTAGACTGGGAGTCATGAAATCCGACCCGATGCACCATCTGCGGCTCGTCACGCTGCTGGGCCTGTCTGCGCTCACTGGGGCGGCGCTCATCTGGACAGCGCCGGGCGCCCTGGCCCAGACCACCAGTCCGGCCAGCAGCACCCCGGCGCCCTTGCCTCCCGCACCAGACGAGATTTTGCCGACGACGCCCGCTGCACCGTTCAGCCCGACTCCGGCCAGCCCGGTTCCAGTGAGCCCGGTTCCAGCCAATCCGGTTGCGCCCGCACCGCCCAGCAGCACCCCGGTGTTCGTGACGCCCGCCCCGCTGCCGACCACCCCGCTGCCGACCACACTGGAGCGGGTGAGCGCCAGCCTGAAAGCAGTACAGGCCGGTACTGACCTCACGCTGAACCTGACGCTGCTCAACGGCCAGGCCAATGCGCTGGCCTTCAGCGCCGGGCGCGACAGCAGCCAGAACTGCGCCGCCGCGCCGCTGCTGCGGGTGCTGAAAGTCGGCACGCGGGAAGTGGTGTATCCGCTGGCGGGCGAGAAGCGCATCTGCACCCAGGAGCTGAGTATCAAAACGGCGCCCCTGGGCGGCAGCGCGGTCTTTGGCCGCACGCTGAAGCTGGCGCCGGGCGAGTACGTCGTCGAGAGCTGGTTTCAGGGCTTCGCCGGGCCGATGAACATGCGCGTCCGGTTGAGTGCGCCGCCGCTGAGAATCAGTGTGAAGTAGCATTGCCCTGCCCGGCATGAGCGCGGATGAGATGGAACAAAGACCCGGCGTTCAACCCCGAAACCGACAGCACCTGTCGTCAGCACCGCACCCAGACGAGCCACAGACAAGCCACAGACGAGCCGCCGCGCCAGCCATGCACGGCGGTTTTCGTATCATAAATGACAAAGTGGTCAGTTTTAGGTGTAGACTCATCAAGTTCCAATACCACACTCAGAAGTAACGTTCCCTTCCCTGGACTGTTCCGGCTTCACGCTGCCCAGCACGGCGAAATAGGCGTCATTGCTCCCCGTTTCAGAGCTACCGTTCATAGCCGTTCAGGGGTCGTTCAGGGGGGGCGGGTTACCTTAGCTTCAGCAGCGAGAAGCAGACGAAAAGACCGAAGCGCGACCACCAGATGCAAGTCGTCTGAGACGCGCTGGGGGCTTCTCATTGCCTGAAACCGGCCCACCTAGACGGCCAGCCCGAACAGCCCTCCCACACCAGCCTGCCCGCTTCCAGTGTTCCCCGACCGCCCGGCCCCGCGTCCACCCGACCCTCTTCGCCGCCCAGCGCGGCCCGATCCACAAGGAGCCCACCATGCGTACCATCCAGATGTCCGCCCTGATGCTGAGCGCCGCCCTGAGCCTGGTCGCTTGCAGCACCAATCCAGCGCCAACCCCGACCAACACCGCTCCAGTCGCCAACTTCACCATCACCCCGACCAGCGGCCCGGCCCCCGTTAGCGTCACCACCGCCAACACCAGCAGCGACGCCGACGCGGGCGAAACGGCGACCCTGACCTACGACTGGAACTGGGGCGACAGCACGCCCAACAGCACCGCCGCCGCGCCCACCCACACCTTTGCGGCTGCCGGAAGCTACACCGTGACCCTGACCGCCAAGGACGTCAAGAACGCCACGAGCACCAAGACCGCCACAATAACGGTGACGACTGCCGCGCCGGTGGCACCGACCATCCTGAGCGTCTCGCCTGCCGACGGTTCGGTGGGCAACGCCGCCGGAGCGCCCATCGTGGTCACTTTCAGCAAGCCGATGGACGCCTCGGTGACTCAGGGCGCCTACATCTTCCCCGCCGTGGCAGGTACGACCCCGCTGGCGACCACCGGATCGAGCTTCGTCTGGTCGGCGGGCAACACGGTGCTGACCATCACCCCAACCACGGCGACGACCCACGCCAGTACGCCGCTCACGGCGGCATTCACGCCCAACAAATACAGCTTCTCCATCTCCACGGTGGCCAAGAGTGACGCGAGCGCCGGGAGTCTGCCACTCGCCAGCCAGCTCAACGTGACCTTCAGCACCGCCGTCAAGCACACTGGGGTGGTTGTTCCTGTTGTGGCCGCCAAGACCTTGAGTGTGGATTTCGCCACGCTGGCGAGCTACCCCTGCGCTGGTAATCTGTGTACCGGCGATAACACCTCGGATCACCAGGTTGCCGCTTACGTCACCTTCGATCTGTCTGCACTGAACGCTTTGCCTGCCGATCAGCAGCCCAACAGCTTTACCGCCGCGCCACTGACTACTCCCCAGGTTTCAGTGACTCCCAGCGCCTTTACCAATCTCACCGACAGTGGTGAAGCTCTGCAACTCTACAGCGTGAAATATGGCGACCCCGCTGCCGTAGGCTTTAGCTGGGCTGGCTTCCTGAATCTTCCTGTAGCCAACAAGATTACCGGCAATTTTGGGCCTTCAGGCGGGCCGTTTAGCGCCGATGTCAAGACCCAGCTTCAGGGCGACTGGACCAGCCGCGCCGCACAAAACAACCTCAGTCAGTATCAGGTGCGCTTCGCCAAGCCCGTCTTCGCCAACGCCACTGACGATCAACTCAAAATTTCCAACACGCCCTCTCTGACAGTCGATTACCTCGCCAATAAATAACCTCTCCGGCAAGCTCAGCCCCCGCCCAAGCACAGGCGGGGGTTTTGCCTGGCTGAAATCGGAAGTGCAGGCGGGCTCAGCAGCGTCTCATACGGGATTAAATTGATTCTGGGTTATGTGCGGTTGACCCCTCTCCTGCGGAGCTGTACCAGTCGCCCCCTGCGGGAGAGTCGCAGACCTGCTTGCAGAGGGGAGCCGCGCAGCGGCGGGGAGAGGGGGTGACCGGGCAGCCTCGACGGTACACCTCCGGAAGTCTTTTTAATCCCGTCTCAGCCGACGCCGCTCCCCAGTTCCCAGCCCAGCGTTCACAGCCGTTCACAGCCGTTCAGGGGGGCTGCGTTACCTTGACTTCAGCAGCGAGAAGCAGACCAAAAGACCAGAGCGCAGCGCCAGATGCAAGCCGTCTGAGCCGCGCTCAGGGGTGACTCGTTGCCTGACCAGACGGCCCACCCCGAAGCTCTCACCCCCGCCCCTGCGTGGCCCCCGGCGCCGAGCTGCGTTGTATATTCACCAAGTACCAATCTGCTGCTCAGAGTCGTTCGCCGGTACGAACAACCCGGCGCTCACGTTTTGCACCCAGCTCGCCCCTCTGCCTGCACCAAAGGACCATCCCATGAACGCACTGCGTACTGCTGCCCTGCTGCTCACAGCCGCCCTCGGCCTGGCCTCCTGCAACGACCCGGTGCCGGTGGTCAATGCCAAGCCGGTGGTCGAATTCACCGTGACCCCCACGAGCGGTGTGGCGCCGGTCAACGTCATCACCACCAACACCAGCAGCGACGCCGACGCGGGCGACACCCTCACCTCCGACTGGAGCTGGGGCGACGGCACGGCCAACAGCACCGACAAGACGCCGACCCACAGCTACACCAAGGCTGGCACCTACACCGTGACCCTCAAAGTCAGCGACGGCAAGGATCCGGTGAGCAAGACCGCCACCGTCACCGTGACGGACCCGCCCCCGGCGCCGACCGTGCCCAAGGTGCTCAGCGTGACCCCCACCGACGGGGCGGCGGGCGTACTCGACAACGCGGTCATCACCGTGACCTTCAGCGTCCCGATGGACGTGGCGACGGTGGCGGCGGCCTACACCTCGACCTTTACGGGCGTCAAACCGGGGGATGTCAACCTGGCGTGGACCGCGAACAACACCGTGCTGACCATCACGCCCAAGGCCGCGCTGAGTTACAACACCGTGAATACCGTGGCGACCCCGGTGGCCAGCAAGCCCACCGAGTACGGCTTCAGCATCGGCACCGGGGCGAGGAGCAGCGGCACCACCGCCGTGCCGGGCGTGGCCCTGGCCGCCGAGTTCAAGAGCGGCTTCAAAACGGCCATCAAGCACGCTGGCATCGCCCTGTACAGCGACCCGGCCCGCGACCTGAGCGTGAACAGCCTGGGCCTGAGCGGCACCTTCGGGCAGGCGGTGATCGGCACCTCACCTGACCTGGCCATCGGCGACGACGCGACCAACAAGACCCTGGTCGGCTACCTGACTTTCGACCTGAGCAGTCTGCCCGCCACCCTGAGCGCCGCCAACCTGGTGGCCGCCGACCTGACCCTGAGCCCCTCGGCCACGCCGATTGTCGGGACGCCCTACACCGCCTTGAACGTCGGTCCCAGCAAGCTGAATATTCGCAGCCTGTATTACGGCGCGAATCTGAAGCTCGGCGACCTCAACCCGACCACCGAAGTCGCTGGCAACCTCGACGGCACCCTCATGACCGCCAACGCCCTGAACGCCGTCAAGGCCGATGTGACGGCCCGAACCGCCCAGAACAATGTGTCGCAGTACCAGATTCGCTTCCCCAACCTCACCAACAACAACAACGCCGCCGACCAGATCTTTATTTTCAGCAGCGCCACCGCCAACGCCCTCAACCGCCCCAGGCTGACCGTGACCTACTTCAGCGATAACTGAACCGAGCCGTCCATTCCGACCCCCGCCTGTGCCTCGGCGGGGGCGTGCTCTACTGCCTGCATGCTCTACTGGCTGCATGCTCCGCGCCGTCATCTTCGACCTCGACGATACGCTGTTCGACGACCACCACTCGATGCTGGGCGGGCTGGAGGCGCTGCGCTGCGCCCATCCGGAGCTGAGCGGGCTGGATCAGGCACAGCTTCTGGGCGACTACCTGGCCGCCCTCCTGGCCCTGGAACCGGATTTTCACGCCGGGCGCCTGAGCCTGGAGCAGTTCCGGTTGCGGCGCTTCGAGGCGCTGTACGCCCAGTGGGGCGTGAGGGACGTCAGCGGCGAAGAGGGCTTCCGAACCTTCCGGTCCGGCTATCAGGCGGCGCGGCGGGCCATCAGCGGGGCGGCGGCGTTGCTGAGTGCCCTGCGAGGGCGGGGCCTCAAGGTCGGCGTGCTGACCAACTTTACCCGGCCCGAACAGGAAGCCAAGCTGGACTTCTGCGGCCTGAGCGTCCTGGTTGACGTGCTGCTCACCACCCGTGAAGTGCCGCCCAAGCCGCATCCACAGGCGTATCTGGGTGCCCTGGCCGCGCTGGAGGTCGGCGCCCATGAAGCGGTGATGGTCGGCGACTCCTGGGCGAACGACGTGACCGGGCCGCGTGAGGTGGGGCTGCCGAGCATCTGGTTCGAGCGGCGGGGCCGAAGTGTACCGGAGCCGGGCGCGGCGGTGATCCGCAGCTACACGCCGCTGAATGAGGCGCTGAAGGTGATTTTGAACAGCGCGGCGAGCTGAGCACCACCTCCGTAAGAACCGTCCACCTGAAAGCTACGTAGCGCCCCGGACCTGGCGGCGTGTGCGGGTAAGCTGTCTGCATGACCATTCAGGCACTCTTCTGGGACATCGGCGGCGTGCTGCTCACCAACGGCTGGGACCGCGAGCAACGCGCCGGAGTGGTGACGCGCTACGGGCTGGACGTGACCGACTTCGCCGAGCGCCACAAACTCGCCGCCCCCGAACTCGAACTGGGCCGCCTGAGCCTGAGCGAATACCTCGACCAGACGGTCTTCTATGCGCCCAGGACGTTCAGCAAGGACGACTTTAGGCAGGCCATGTACGACCAGAGCCGCGCCACCCCTGACACCCTGGCCCTGGCCCGGCGCCTGGGCGGCAAGGTGCGGATGTATTCGCTCAACAACGAGGGTCACGACCTGAATGAGCACCGCATCGACACCTTCGGGCTGCGCGACTTTCTGCTGGGGTTTTTCACGTCGTGCTACCTGGGCGTCATGAAACCCAACCCGGCGATCTACCGCCTGGGCGTGGAACTCGCCCACGTCCACGCCGACCAGGCCGTGATGATCGACGACCGCATGCAGAACGTGGAGGCCGCCCGCCGCGCCGGAATGCAGGCGATTCAGTACTTGAGCGCCGAGCAACTGGAGGCCGAATTGAAAGTGCTGGGCGTGGAAGCCTGATCTGACGAGACAGACGTTCTGAGCGTGACCAGCAATCCCACCACCGCTCTTGAATTCGTCCAGAACATATGGAATCATCCAAAGTGAGATGACTCACCTGTCTATAGCGGACTCCGCTTCTCTTCCAATCCGGAGGTTTATATGAATACCCCCCGCATACTCGCGTTTAGCGTTCTTCTGAGCGGTTTCCTGTCTGCCTGTGGCGGTTCGGCTCCCGCGACTGGCGGTGACGGCGGAGGCGGAGGCACGCCCAGTGCTGGCACGACGGTCACACGGGCACAGATCGCTGGCTGCACACCACTCTCGACCTCCTCCGATCCGGCAGCGAGCAACTGCCTGAAAGGGAAGTTCGTTGGCAAGACGCTGGGCAGCGACGAGTGCAGCCTGACGATTGGCGACAACGGCAGCTACCAGTACGTGTCCCCGTCCCTGAATTCGAGCGTGGTGCCGAGCGCCCAGGCCATCCGGGTTTTCACCTACGAAAAGACAATCACTCTGGCCATCTGGCTAATCAACGACAGCGGCAAGGATCTGAGCTTCAAATACAACGGCAGCCAGGATTCGAAAGCGTCTATTGAAGTGAGGGTCGGCACCAACGTTTCGACCTGCAACGCCCAACTGTAGCCGGATAGCGCCCCCAGCGAGCAGGGTTCACCCGCCAGGAAACACTTTCTGGCGGGTGAACCCTGCTCGCTGGGGGCGCTATCCGGCTACAGTTGGGCGTTGCAGGTCGAAACGTTGGTGCCGACCCTCACTTCAATAGACGCTTTCGAATCCTGGCTGCCGTTGTATTTGAAGCTCAGATCCT
>NZ_JANYGJ010000004.1 GCF_025362455.1 Deinococcus sp.
CCAGCTCGAAAAGGGCCTGGGCAGCAGCGACGCTTTGCGGGTACTCAACGCCACCTTCCCCTGGAGCCGCTGCTACCTGGCGTATGACCAGGCCACCATCCTCAGCCGCTTTGCGCCCAAGCCCCCCGCCTGGGCGAACAGACAGCCGGGAGCAGGGAAGGGGATGCAGGCGTGAGTGACGGAAAACTCAACTTATGAGGATTATGCAATAGAATTCACCTAATCGTTGGCAAATAATTGTAGAAAGGTGTTGTATTCAGCTTTGTGTAGAAGCTGACTAGGTGGACTCACCTGACAGTGTCAGCCGGATTTCTACGATGAGTTGAAGCGCTGGGTTTGGTGAAAAGGAGAGGAATATGAAATACGGTAAACTAATGGTTTTAGGATCGTTGACCTTGATTTTGAGTGCTTGCGGAGAACAAAGAGCGGTTACACCGGTGGCGCAGATCGATCTTCAAAACGCTACTTCGGCTACAGACCTATTAAGCCGTTTAAATTCAAAGGGCATCTCTGCTTCTTACGAGGAGTATAGGGAGCGTCAGGTTTTAGGCGGAGCGACGGAAGCAGATTTTATTCAAATCGTTAATAACAATGTGACGAAATACCCCTCCACCCAAATCACTGCTCAGATTGTTTACGGTGACATAGCTACTCAGATCAAAGACTTGAATCCACAGGAGAAAACTCTATGCAATCAATCTGCATCTCAATGTGCGGCAGTTCTTGCTGCTGGAGGTGTAGCCCACTTCTTCTCTAGTCAATTTGCGGGTTGGCAATCAGTTACAACAGACAACGAGCGGGATGCCATTAGACATGGAACCTGGAACGCTTGTATGACGATGAATGTTGGTTATGCTCAGGCTCAAGCTTGGGCTAACGCACATGAGTACGGTAGTGCCACTAGGATTCCTAGTTCTATCGGCGAGCAAATGGATTTCTACAACAACTCCGTGGGACGTAATATCGGGAACGAAACTCTAGCAATCAACTTTCCCGCTGCTTATCGCGATGAAGGTGCTGCACGTAATGTCAAAGCAGCGGTAAAATCTGGCAGACTGCGTGTAGTGTCTAGGGCCTACGCTTCTCAGCCCCAGGCAAGTGGTAATACACTGGTGGCTAGCAATGTGTACAGCTCCGCCTGGCCAAGTAGCTTCTAGTCCCAGAAGTTTACACCATGCAAAGATCTAGAAATCGACTAATTACATTGTCGGGATGTTTTCTACTGGTCGTTTTGATTTTTGGATACCGAAGCATCAATGGAAACATACAGGATGCTAGTTTCCCTATGTCCTTGGAAAAATGTGTCAAAACATTTACAACAGATTACACGTATGGCAAGGACAAGATTACCGGCGATAAATATCTAATTTTACGAAGAAAAGATTCTTTCAGAGTAACAAATTATTGTGGTTGAAGCTTGCCTGCTTTTCTCGAATACTCGATCAGTGCGGCCTTGACCACATGCCCCAGTGTTTTATCAGTCAGCCCAGCCCAGCTCCGGCGTTCATTCTCCAAGTGGACTCACCGGGCTGGGCGTTGTTCTGCTCGCTGCGCTACTCCCTTCGCCTCAGCTCTAGCTCGTGCCAGGCGGTTTCCCGCCTCTCCATTCACTTCACAATCCCAGATGCCCCCTCAAGCGCTCGTCCAACTCGTTCATCAGGTCGCCCGGCAGGCGGCTCAGGCGGCGGCGGATGCAGGCCTTGCTGACGTGCCAGAAGTTAACTAGCCGTTCCATCATCTCGTATAAGGCCATGTCCCGATTCCAAATCAAAAAGCGGATCGGCCTCCAGCTCCGCTCCCGACTCCCGGTAAGCGCGTGCGAGTTCAACTTCGCGGAGCGCGTTCAACGCCTCTTCAATCACCTCGCTTTCGCTCAGGCGGTGGCGCTCCTGGTATTCCGTCAGGAACTTCAGCAGCGGCGCGGTCAAGCTGACGGTGGTTTTCTCGGCGCGGCTCATGGCTTCAGTTTGACAGGCGAGCGTGTGGCTGAACCCAAACGTTTACGGCTACAGTCTCCCCATGCCCCTCTCGGTCCTCATCGCCCCCGACACCTTCAAAGGCAGCTTACCTGCTGACCTGGCCTGCGCCGCCATTGCCCGTGGCGTGCGCCGGGCCGTGCCGGACGCCATCTGCGCCGAATTCCCGATGGCCGACGGCGGCGAGGGCAGCCTCGATATTCTGGGCCGCGTCCACGGCTTCACGGTGCGAGAGCTGACCGTCACTGGCCCGCTCGGCCATCCGACGCCGGGCCGGTATCTCATTTCGGCAGACCGCCACCGCGCCATCGCCGAACTCGCGCTCGCCTCCGGCCTGACCCTAATGGCCCCGGAGGACCGCCGACCCCTGAGCGCGTCCACCTTCGGAACCGGCGAATTGCTGCGCTCGGCGCTCCTCGAACTGGCCCCCGGCGGCGAGATCACCCTCTGCCTGGGCGGCAGCGCCACCAGCGACGGCGGCGCCGGACTGCTGAGCGCCCTGGGTTTCTGTTTTTTAGATGTGGACGGTGACGAGCTGCCTCCAGGCGGCGCCGCCCTGCTCGATCTCGCCCGCATCGACGACGGGAGCGTGTTGCCGCAAGCCAGAACCGTGAGTTGGCGCCTCGCCTGCGACGTGCAGACGCCCTTGACCGGACCCCAGGGCGCCGCCGCTCTGTTCGGCCCGCAGAAGGGCGCGACGCCGGATGAGGTGGACGTGCTTGAAGCGGCCCTTTCCCGCCTGGCCGACGTGATTCAGGCCCAGACCGGCATCCGCCTCCACAATCTGCCGGGTGCCGGAGCGGCGGGCGGCACGTCCGGCAGCCTGCACGCGCTGCTCGGCGCGGAGTTGGTTAGCGGCGCGGCCCAGATCGCCCGCTCGATTGGGCTGGAAGCGGCCACCGCGTCCGGCACCTACGACCTGCTGCTGACCGGCGAGGGCCGCCTGGACGAGCAGTCCCGGCACGGCAAGGTCGTCGGCGTACTGGTCGAGCTGGCGCACGCTGCTGGCCTGCCGGTCATCGCGCTGGCCGGGTCGGTGGACCTGCACACGCCCTGGCCGGAGCTGAGCGCCGCTTTCGCCCTGGCACCGGGGCCGCTGAGCCTGGCCGAAAGTCAGGCCCGCGCAGCCGAACTGCTGGAGGAGTGCGCCGCGCAGGTGATGGGCGTGTGGGTGGCGGCGCGGCGGGGGCGCTGAGTCGGGCGCACTGGTCTTTGGTGCTCAGCGCGAGTAGTGCGCGGCAACAACGGCGCCATCTCTTTTCATGATGGTCAATTCCAGTCGCCCACCGCCGCGCTCCATGTCCATCCAGTCGCCCTGTCCGCCGCCCAGCACCTGAAACACCACCCAGCGGTCCTGCGCGTCTTGCACCACGATATCTTCAGGGGCGACCTCGGCGTTTCGTTCCCTGGCAATGGCGACGTAAATGGCAATCGCCGTCTCAGGTGCCTTGACCATTAGGCCGAGTTGCATAGTGCCGGGTTTAGACATCCTGACCTCCGTGAATATGCTCTGGTCTTGTCGGGCCAAGCGACTTTCCCGCCGCTTCACAGTCCCAGATGCCCGCGCAGCCGCGAGTCCAGTTCCAGCATCAAATCGCCCTGGCAGATGGCTGAGCGGGTGGCGAATTCTGGCCTTGCCGATGTGCCGCCATCGACGAAGGCGGATATACTGCTTTACATGTCTGACTCATCCATGCCGCCGCTGGAGCAAAGTGAATTCAGTGCCGTTGTGCCGCTGCGCCCCGCGACCCAGGCGGATATAGACCGGGTGAAGGCTGACTTGCCTCCGGGGACACAGGCCCTCTACCTGCTGGAGAGTGGCCCGGACTCCTGGCGCGTTGCCGACGGAGACGTGACGATCGATGCCAGTATTTTGAGCACAGAGTATGTCATCGTATTCGGCAACCTGACCATCAACGGTAACTATGACGATAACAGTGGAGACGGGGCGCTGGTCGTTATGGAATCTTTGAGTCTGGAGCACTGTACGAGCTGGGGAACGGTATACGTACATGCGGGTATGACAGCCAGTGGACTCGTCTATGCTTACTACAATGACCATACGTTTGAAGTGGACGGTAAGACTAACGCTCGTGGTGTTCTGTTTTTTGACAAGGCGGGACACATCAATCCTGGCGTTGTCGGCTTTTACCTCAATGACTTCGATGACCACGACCAGTATGGTGATCATTTGCTGACATTACATCCTGACCTATTTGTGTTCGGTGATTATATCGAAGAGTCTACCAAAATGCACAACCTATTTCCGGATTTTGGATTAGTACGCAAAAGATTGCAGCAAGGTCTACCTATTTTCCGGGCTGTCCCGGCGCCCAGAGAACTGTTGGTAGATATCGAGATTGCTATAGATTATTCCAGCTCTGACAATCAAATTCTGGCTATTCTCGGCGGTGATGTGCTGCTTCCCCGCCTGGTGGCGGCCCGCGATGAACTTTCCGACACTATGAGAACAGAACTGCGTACTTCTGCTGATCCTGTCGTTCAAAGACTTCTGGCAGCCGCAGAATCACCGTAGATCACTGGCGGGGCGTTTGCGAGGGCGGGGCGGTAGTGTCAATCGGCGCCTCGCGTTCCTGCTGCATGGTCGGTTGATCTCGCTCAATCGGGCCTTCGAAAGCGGTCAGGGCGTCGAATATCGCGGCGCCATTCTGCTTTCTGACGGGCTTCTCGACGTGTTCCAGATCTTCTTCTCGTTTCATCAGCTCACCTACTTGAAGACTACTCCCGCTCACGACGCCAAAAATCCCCCGTCCACCGGCAGCGTCACGCCGTTGACCATACCCGCCGCGTCGCTCAGCAGGTACGCCACCGCCTGCGCCACGTCGAGCGGCTGGGCGAAGCGGCCCAGTGGGTTGCGCTCAAGCATCGGCCCACTTTTGGCCGGGTCGGACCAGGCCATCACGCCCATCGGCGTCAGGGTCACGGTGGGATTGACCGCGTTGACCCGGATGCCGCGCGGCCCCAGCTCAATCGCCATCACGCGGGTGAGTTGATCGAGTGCCCCTTTCGAGGCGCAGTAGGTCGCGTGGTCCGGCAACCCCACACTGGACGACTGGCTCGACACGTTCACGATGGCGCCCGGCACACCCCGCTCGATCAGCCCCCGCGCCACGATCTGGCTGATGGTCATGACCGCC
>NZ_JANYGJ010000046.1 GCF_025362455.1 Deinococcus sp.
CTGAGCTTGGCTTCGGCGTCGCGGTGCATACTGCGAAACTTGAAGCAGTCGAACAGCTTGCCGTCGCGGCCCAGGCGCCGGGCACGGTACACCGCCGGGCCAGGGCTGTCGAGCTTGATGGCTATGGCGATCAGCAGCAGAATCGGTGAAATGGCCAGAGTGCCGATCACTGAGCCCAGCAGATCGATGGTGCGCTTGATCGCCCTCGCCCGGCGGCTGCGCAAGTTGTTCCGAATTTCCAGACTCGCCAACGTCCCGATGTTGTGCGGCTGGAGCGCCTGATTCGGCACGCCGAACAGATCGGGAATCACCCAGGTGACCGGAAATGCGGCATACACGCTGTTGACCAGTTTCTGCTGCACCTCGGCGCGGGCGCTGGGAATCGAGATAAGGGCCTGCTCGGTCAGCGGATCGGTCAGCGCGTGTTCAATAGAGCCGTGCACCGGAACACCGTGAATCGAATGGCCGTGCAGGGCTTCATTGTCGTCGTAAGCCGCCACCGGGTTCAAACCGTAAGCCGGATGAGCGTGGAGGTAAGCAATCGTCTGGCTGGCGGTCTGCCCGGCCCCGATCACGCTGATGGGCCGCCCGAAGGTGCCCGCCCGGATCAGCAGCGCCCGCACGCCGTAACGAACTGGCAACCCGACCAGCAAGATCACCAGCCAGGAGAGCATCACGCTACCGACGCTCAGGCCCAGGCGTCCCAGGGCCAGCGCCGCCGCCAGTTGCACCAGCACGACCTGCACGGTGCTGACCGTATGCAGCCGGAGTTCGGTCTGGGGCGACTTGCCGTAACCGGGATACAGTCCCTGATAAAAGCGCCACAACACCCACAGCGTGAGCCAGATCAGCGTGGTCTCCAGCCGCAGGCGCGGCATCCCCACGCCGAACATACCGAGCATCAGGGTCGGCAGGGCGAAGCCGATCAGCCCGCTCAGGGCGTCGCTGAACACCAGCACCAGCCCCTGCGAAAGCCCCCGGCGAGCCAGCGGCACACTCCGGCTGCTGTTGCGCACAGCGGGGGCAATCGGCGTGTGCAGACCCATATTCAGCGCTCCTCTGGCGTGCGGGTGTTGTAGGCGTAATTCTGGTAGTTGCCTTCACGGCCTGAGAGCGACACCTTGTTGAGGACAAATCCCATCAGCGGCACTCTGGCCTCCTTGGCGCGGCGCATCACCTGTTTGACCGCTTGCAATGTGGTCTGACCTGCTTCGGTCACCAGGATAACGCCGTCGACGTGGCGACCGATCACCAGACCATCAGCAATCGCTAACAAAGGGGCGCTGTCGACCAGGACCATGCTGTAGCCCTGGCCCCAACGGTCGAAGATGGCGCCCAGGTCCGAGCGGTTGAGCGTCGTCAGGCTGTCGTGCAGGCCGGGACCGGCGGGCAGCAGGTCCACGTTCGGCTCGACCTCGATGACCTGTACGTTGGCCGGGTCGCGCAGGGCGTCTTGCAGGTGGCGGGCACCCCCGGTCCCGACGAGCTGCTGCCATTCGTGCTGGCGCTCGTATTTGTCCCAGACTTCCTGCTGGGTGCCGCGCCGCAGGTCGGCGTCGATAATCAGCACCCGCTGGCCCGACACCGCCATGCCGTCGGCCAGGGTGGCGGTCAGGCTGCTCTTGCCCTCACCGGGCGCCGTCGAGGAAATCATGATGCGGCGGGCGGCCTGGGGCTGTTCCCCGCTGTGCCGATCCACATTGGCCAGCAAGTTGACGCGCAAAAAGCCGATGGCCTCGTAGAGCCCCGCCTGCCTGGCCGCCCGCACGATACCGAGCATTACGATGTCGCGCCGCCGCAGACGCGGGATGATGCCCAGCGTCGGCAGGCCGAAGGTGAGCAGGTCTTCCTCGCTGCGCACGGTGCGGTCACTGATGGTCAGCAGCGCCGCGATACCCAGACCCAGCAGCACAGTCAGCAGACCCGCCAACGCGGCGTTGCGGGTCGGTTTGGGGGCGATGGGAGCCAGGGGCTGCACGGCGGGCGAGACCAGCGACAGCGAACCGGTGATCGCCTGGGACTGAATGCTCGTCGAGGCCAGATTGCGCTGCGTTAAGGCGCGGGTCGAGAGCAGCGTCTCGCGCTCCAAGGCGGGCAGGTTGGGCTGGTCGATCTGACGGGTGATCTCTTCGAGCTGAGCCCGCTGCACCCGTAAGGCCCGCTGCACCGATTGCAGCGCCCGGTTTTCGTCCCATCTGAGCAGCGAGCGTACCGTCAGGTTGGTCAGCACCTGAGCCGCCTGGGCCGAGGGCGCCCGCGAGGAGACGGTGTAGACGCCGTTGCCGCTCGGATCGAGCTGGGAGGAGAGCGTCACGGTGGAGACCCGGCTGCTCTGCAATTCACGCTGCAAATCACGCATCAGCTTGGTTTTGACGCGGGCCGCAAGCGCACTGGTCTTGACCGCGCCGATCACGTCACCGATGACCGTCGAGCCCTGAAGCGCTTCCTGAAGAGCGCCGATGGGCAGCGCCGAGGCGGGCACGAGCGTCGCGCCGACAACCCCTTCGGCGGGCCGCACGGTAATCACGCTGGAGGC
>NZ_JANYGJ010000065.1 GCF_025362455.1 Deinococcus sp.
CGCCAGCAGCCCGGCGTCGCGGCCCAGTCTCAGGGCGGCGCGGCGCACGTTGGGGTCGTCCAGGTTCAGGGTGCAGGCGCGGCAGGGCTGAAGGCGGCTGGGTTCACCGCAGACCTCACACGGCGCGTAACCCTGCTGCTCGCGCCAGCGGCGGGCGCGGGTCACGGCCTCGGCGGCTTTGAGGGCCACGTCGTGCAGGCTCTCAGGCGCGGCGCGGGCCAGTTGCCGGGCGCGGGCGCGGTCCGGGGCGGGCAGCGGTTCGGGCAGCGGCACCGGCACGTGGGTATTCAGGCGCCCCACCGAGAAGCGCAACTCGGTCACGCTCAGGTCGCCGAGCTGCTCCTGAAGCATGCTCAGGAAGGTCGAGCGCTGCATGGTCAGGAAGTGGGCCATGCTGGAATCGCGCACCTCGATAAACAGCGTATTGCCCTGCTGGGTGCGGGCGCGGGTCAGCCTGGCCAACTCCGGCCCCACCACCTGCGGCCACAAGATAATGCTGCGTGCCTTTGAGAGCCCGCCCTGAAGCCGGTGCCGCGCCAGCGTAATGCCGATCACGTCGCGCAGGCCACGACTTCCCCCGGTGCGGCGGGTCACGCGTCCACTTCTAGAGGTTCAGGGCGTGCGGATTCAGGTGCGGCGGCGAGTTGCATCTGGTCTAAACGCTCCGTCTGGTCTGGATAGTCCGTCTGGTCTGGACGGTTGATCTGCGCGCGATGGTCGCCGTCCTGCTTCACGAATTCCAGCGCCGTGAAGGTGCCCAGGTCCGCCGTCCAGCTCGCGGCGGCGCCGGGGACGCGCTCGGTGCCGGTCACGATGGCCTGGGGCACGCGGGCGGCCAGGTCGAGCAGGTAGGCCCGGCGTGACGGGTCGAGTTCGGCAGAAAAATCGTCGATCAGCAGCAGCGGCGCCTCACCGTAGCGCTCGCGCAGCAGCTCCAGCTCGGCGCGGCGCAGGCTCAGGGCGATGGTGCGGGCCTCGCCCCGGCTGGCGTAGTCCACCGCCGCGAAGTCGCCCAGCGTCAGCATCAGGTCGTCGCGGTGCGGCCCGATGACCGTCGAGCCGCGTGCGCGTTCCTCGGCGGCCCGGCGGGCGAAATCGGCGCGGAAGGTTTCCGGCGTGGTGCTCTCCACCAGTTCGAGCCTGAGCGGCTTGTCGGAGCCCAGGTCCGCATTGGCCTGGGCGGCCAGCTCGGCCAGGCGGGTCACGGCGCGGCGGCGCAGCTCCATCATCTCGCCGCCCAGGCTGGCCAGGGTGTCTTCCCAGACGGGCATGGCCCAGTCTTCCCCGCTGCGCAGGGCGGCGTTGCGTTGAGCCAGCGCCCGGTCGTAGCGGGCGAGCTGCTGGCTGTAGCGCAGGCTCAGGCGCGAGAGCAGCGCGTCGAGGTAGGCCCGGCGGCCACTCGGCGCCCCGTAGACCAGCTCGGAGTCTTCCGGGCGAATCCAGACGGCGCTGCCGGGCGGAAGCTGGTTGCCGCGCACCCGCACGCCGTCGGCCTTGAGGCTCCGGCGGCCACGTCCCAGCCCGACTTCGAGCACGCTGAGGCTGCCGCCCTGCCACAACTCGGCCCGCAGGTAGGCTTCCTTCTCGCCGCGCAGCACCAACTGATCCAGGCGCGTCGCGTCGCTCAGGCCGGTCAGGGCCAGGTAGGCGGCTTCCAGCAGGTTGGTCTTGCCCGCCCCGTTCGGCCCCCACACGGCGCTGACACCCGGCGGGAAGTGCAGGGTCTGCGCCGCCAGGTTGCGGTAGTTCAGCACAGTCAGGGCACGCAGCAGCATGCGGGCATTCTAGCCGCCCGCCCGGCCCGCCACCGGATACCGGGCGCCAACGGTGAGCCTCACCCCAGGCCCTCACCAGCGCGTCATGCAGTCTTTACCTTGCGTGATAGACTCTTGCGCGTGTGCCAAGAACTTACTGACCAAGAATCTGGTGCTGTATTCGCCGCCCGGCTCGCCCGAAGTGGTGAAGCTGGTAGGCAGGAACTGGGCGCGAACCGACGCCGCGCAGGGCAACAGAAAACCACCCCAAACAACTGGAGTGGCGAGTGGTGCACCCGGTGGGACTCGAACCTACGACCTTTGGCTTCGGAGGCCAACACTCTATCCAACTGAGCTACGGGTGCGGATGCGAATACAGAAGTGGTGCTGAGCGGACCTAAGCAAAGCTCAGGTAACTTAGCATGGCAAAAGGGAGGAATCAAGTGAACAAAAAAGTAGTCATCAGCGTGCTGCTGGGGGTTTTCGCTGCCGCGATGGTGGCGGCGCTGGCCTTCGCCTTTGTGCCGGGCTTGAACGGCAGCGCAGCGGTATCCGGCACCCCGGCCCTCAAGGTCAACGGCGTGTCCATCAGCGCCGAGGAGCTTCAGACCTTGCAGCGCAGCAGTCCTTTGCTCAGCATCACCACCACCGGAGCGCTGGGAGAGGACCTCAAGACGGTGGTGGTCGAGGGCAAGATTCAGAACGCGCTGCGCAAGGCCGCCAGCAGCGACCAGGACATCAGCCGCAGCGAGGTCAACGCCAAAGTCGACGAGCTGCGCAAGGCCAACAAGCTGACCGACAACAAAGCCTGGCTCGACGCCCTGGCCCAGCGCAACTTCACCGACGCCTCGTTTCGCGAGGAAATTCGCAGCAGTCTGGCCATCGAGAAAAAACAGAAGTCGATCACGGATGCGCTGCCCGCGCCCACCGACGCCCAGCTCAAGGCCTACTACGACCTCAACGGCGACCAGTTTCAGGACGAGGCCCGAATTATCGGACGCCAGATCGTGGTGGCTGACAAGAAGTCCGCCGACGATCTGCTGGCCCAGGCCAGGGCAGGCGGCGACTTCGCGGCGCTGGCCAGTAAAAACAGCAGTGTGTTCAAGGAGCGCGGCGGCGCGCTGGGGCCCCTCAAGGACGGCAAGCCCAGCCCGGTCGCCGCCGTAGCGCTGCCCCAGGAAGTCTCGGCGGCGGCGTTCGCGCTGACCAAGGGCGGTGTCACGGACGTGGTGCCGTCGGGCGGCAAGTTTTTCATCGTCAAGGTCGAGCAGTTCGTGGCGGCCCGCACCAAGCCCTTCGAGGCCGTCAAAACCGACGTGACCAAAAAGGTCAAGGACCTGCTGGACGGCGCCGCGCTGGAAACCTGGTACGACGGTCTGCGTCAGGGCGCCAAGATCGACTACCTGCTGCCCGCCTGGCAGACCACCGACCCCACCGTCGCGGTGGTGAGCGGCCAGAAGGTGCCGTATTCCGCCGTGCTGGTGGGCGTCGTCAACAACCAGCAGTTCGGCTCGCTGGTTCAGCAAGTTCAGCAGCAGCAGGTGCCGGTCGACCAGGCGGGCAAGCTGGTCAACCAGTTTCTCAAGCCCGGCGTGACCGAGCAGCTCATCGAGCAGTACGCCGCGCCCGGCATCGTCAAGGCCAAAAACCTGGGGCTGGTGGGCAGCCGCGCCAACCTGGCCCAGCAACTCGTCTTGCTCGGCTCCAAAGGCGCGGCAGTCACCGACGCCGACCTCGCCAAGTATTACGCCGCCAACGTCGCCACCTTCACCACCAAAGGCAGCGCCACCGTCAGCGAGGCGGTATTCGCCAGCCAGGACGCGGCGCTGGCGTTTCGCAAGACCTTCGGCGGCGACAATTTTGTCACGGCGGCCAGCAAGGCGGGCGGCACCGTCTCCGAGCGCGGCACGCTCCAGGAGGGCGACCCCAAGTTAAATCCGGCGCTGGGTAAGGCCATCTTCGGCACCGCCAGCCTGCGGCCCGCCGGAGCAGGCAGCGTCAGCGACGTGATCGAGAGCGGCAAGACCTTCAGCGTCGCCTACGTCACCGACCTGGTAAAACCCAGTGTCAAGGCGCTGGATGAGGTCAAGGAGATTATCCGTCCGCAGCTTCTGGCCCAGAAACGGGTCGAGGTCGGCGCGGCGTACCTCAAGGCCCAGCTCGCCGGGATCAAGGTCCAGAACGACCTGAGCGCCGTGCTGGCCGCCCAGGAGAAGCGTGTGGCCGTCGCCGTGCCGACGACGCCCAGCGCTGCTACACCCAGCGCCGGAACATCCAGCGCCGCCACCCCCAGCTCGGCGGTGCCCAGTTCTGCCACCCCCAGTTCTGCCACCCCCAGTTCTGCGGCGCCCAGCTCGGCCAACCCCTGAGCCGCAGCGTTTAGCCGCCACCCACAAGACGACAACAAGGCAAAGCCCGGAAAGCGAGACGCGCTCCGGGCTTTGCCTGTCCGACACGGAATTAAAAAGAATCGCGTGCATGAAGCGGGAACGCCGCTTGGTGGTCCCCTCACCCTTGCGCCGCGTTGCGGCTCCCTCTGCTGGGCAGGTCTACGACTCCCTCTCCCGCAGGGGGCGAGGGACTAAAGCAGTACTCCGAATTACGCCACGGGGAAAACAGCCTCCCCGCGCCTCCATTCTGCGTCCTGCTCAGTCAAAACTACTCGCTCCGCTCGGTCATAAAAAGGGTCTTTTTATGACATCTGCTCTAAAGGCAAATGGCCTGAACTCATTTTAATCCCGTATGACACGGACGCTCACACAGTCTCTACCGACAGTCGCCGGTCAATCCGTCAAAACCGGAGTGGCGCAGCGCAGCCCGGCTAGCGCCCGCTGGCGTTGACCAGTCCCGACTGCACGAAGGGCCGCAGCAGGTCCAGGGTGGCGCGGGGGGAGAGTTCGCTCTGGGATACCAGGTCGCCCAGGGGCAGGCGGCCCACCTGGTTCAGAATGCGGAACTGGGTACGGGTGACCGGCTGCTGGTCGGTCCAGCGCTCGGTGAAGGTCAGCGGTCTGTCCCAGGCGGGAAACATGGCCAGCAGTTCCTGCCAGGCGTCGCTGCTGACGCTGAGGTGGCGCAGCAGGGCGTTGCGGCGCATCTGCACGGTTTTGGTGGGGGAAAGCTGGTCGGGGTCGAAGGTAAAATCGCCGCCCGTGACCGACGACATCAAGTCCAGGGCGTCGTCGCCCTCGCGGGACAGCGCCGTGGCATGCACCACCTCACCGACCTGAAGCCAGATGTCGCCGCCGCGCAGGTGAGCGACGTGAAGCTTGCCGCTCACGCTGCTGCTGGTGAGCATCTGAAGCACATTTAAAATGGGAAACTCGTCAAGGCTGCCTCGCAGCATGGCGCCAGTGTAGCGTGTCCAAGTGCCCGGCGCGTCGGGGGGTGGGGGTGCTCCGGCGCCGGATGAGCGCCAGCCTGGACCGTAGACGCCAGATCCAACAGGGCCAGAACGCCAGATTTTCAGCGTGTCAGACGACGCTGACCGTCCCGCCACGCTCAGCCGAACCTTGCGTCCAGGGCCGTCAGGTTCGCCGTCCAGGCCAGCCAGAGCACCAGTTCACCCGAAAACAGGGGAAGCAGGCATCGGCGCCGCTTCCCCTGCTGTGCATTCAGTGTTGTATTCGGTGTTGTATTCGGTGTTCGCCTACTCGATGCTGGCCCGCCAGCGCCACTCGGAGGCCCGCTTCATGACGTGGGCCAGGCCGCCGGTGATGGCCAGCTTCTGGTTCCAGGGCAGCTTCATCCAGCCGACCGCCATCAGGCCGCCGAGGCTGATGAACTCGCCCAGGGTGTTGGGAACATACGGTTGCAGCGGCTGCCCGCGCACCAGGCGCATGATGTTGTCGCCGGTCAGGCGGCCCTGCTGCCCGGCGTGCTGGGCGGTGGTGGGCACGGGCTTGTTCTGCTGGTTGAGCGCCAGGCTCATGTCACCGACGACGAACACCTCCGGGTAGGCCGGGATGCGCAGGTCCTCGTCGACCACGATGCGTCCGCCCGGACCCTTTTCCAGCTTGTCGGCCTTGACGATATCGCGGGCCTGAATGCCGCCGGTCCAGATGATTTTGCCCGCCTCGATGACGTGCTGGGCGCCGTCGGCAGTCTGCACCGTCACGCTGCTGGGCGTCGCCATCATCAGGCGGTTGCCAGTCAGAATCTCGATGCCGTAGTCGCGCAGCACCTTCTCGGCCTTGGCCCGCAGGGCGGCGTCGATGATCGGCAAGATGGCGGGTCCGGCTTCGACGAGGTAGATCTTGAACGGCGCCAGGCCACGCGCCTTGCTCAGCGCCTCGTTGCGCTGCGCCAGCTCGGTGACCAGTTCCACGCCGGTCAGGCCCGCGCCGCCCACCACGATATCGCGGTTGCCGAGGTAGCCAGCGTCGTAGACGCGGTTGACGTAATCGAAGATCTTGTCGGCGTCCTTGAGTTCCTTGAGTTCGGCGGCGTTTTCGGCCAGGCCCGGAATGCGGTAGAAATTGGTCACCGAGCCCAGGCCCACGACCAGGTTGTCGTAGTGGTAGGTGGGGCCGTCTTTGGTCTTGACCTCGCGTGTGTCGAGGTTGACTTCGGTGATGACCGCCAGATCGAGCGCCACGCCCGTACCGCGCAGCAGCGGCGCCAGGGGCACGGTCACCTTGGTGTTGTGAGCCGCCGCCTCGTGCAAGCGGGTCTCGAAAGTGTGGTAGGGGTTTTGCTCCACCAGGGTCACGTCGAGGTCCGCGTGGGGCTTGAGCTTGGTCGCCACCGCGAGACCCGCGTAACCAGCGCCGAGAATGATCGTTTTCATGTGTGTCTCTCCTGTGAACGAATTCACGAGCGTTGCCGGAACCGGTCTGAGGGTCTTGAGCTGTCTGGAGCGAGCATCTGTTCTGCCAGCTCAGGTTCTGCCAGCTCTGCAAGGCGTTCAAGCAACAGTGTCCAGTGTACACCAATGACCCGATTCAACTGTACGGATTGGCGAAGTTCAAGGCCAGCTCTGCTCCCCAAAACCAGTGCTTCAGCGAGTAACACACCTTCTGCGGGAACCGGCACGGCGCCGTGACCGCTGCCGCCCTTTTCTGCCTCGCCGCCTCAGTCTACCGCACGGTCAGCCAACCTCAGCCTGTTGCGAAACCAGCCTGATCTTGATGAACCGCAGGGCGACCCGGCGATCACAAGGCGTTACTGGAACGGCGAGGGGCCGCTCCAGCAGGGCGCCGCGCCTGAAACCTTCACGCGCCTGGTGCGTTCAGTCTACGACCACCAGGCGCACGTCCACGTTGCCCTTGGTCGCCACGCTGTAGGGGCAGACGGTATGGGTGGTGGCCACCATCTGCTCGGCGACGGAGCGCTCCACACCGGGAATGCGGATGTGCAGCTCGATGTCCAGCGCGAATGACAGGCCATCTTTACGCAGCCCCACCTGGGCGACGACTTCACTCTCGGCGGTGTCCACCTTCATGCGGCGACCCACCACGCCCAGGGCGCCCTGAAAGCAGGCGGCGTAGCCAGCGGCGAAGAGCTGCTCTGGGTTGGTGCCCGCGCCGTCGCCGCCCATTTCGCCCGGCACGCTGAGCGCCAGGTCCAGGCGCCCGTCACTGCTCTGAACGTGTCCGGCGCGGCCTCCGTGGGCGGTGGCCTGGGCGGTGTAGATGTTGCTGGCAGCGGTCTGGTCGATCTGGGTCATGCCGACATCATCTGCCCTGCCCAGGCTGGGGAACGTCAGGCCGGTTGCTTAGTGAAAGTCTTGTTAAACTGAGTTTTGTCAGACTAAGTTGTGCACAATCCATCTTAGGGACGACAAATTTGCCCGCTATCAATTTGCCCGCTATCAATTTGCTCGCCGCAGGGCTCTGTGGTTCGCCGATGGTCTAGACTCAGCGCACCATGCGCCTCTCGACCACCGACATCTACGCTTTTCAGGCCCTGGGCTACCTCGGCACGCAGGAACTCGACCGCTGGGTGTCGAGCGACGAGATCAGCGAGCACACCCACATCGCCCGGCCCTACCTGGTGCGTATCCTGGCGGCGCTGAGCGCCAAGGGCGTGGTCAAAAGTAAAAAAGGCATCGGCGGCGGCTACGCCCTGAGCCGCAAGTCGCACCTGGTGTCGCTGTGCGAGGTCGTGCGGGCCATCGACGGGCCGGTGGCGCCGCTCTCGTGCGTCAGTCTGAACTGGCGCGAAAGCTGCTCAGAGCAGGAGCGCTGCCACGCCCGCAACACCGTCTATACCCGCATGCGCGACGCCATGCTGGCCGTGTTGCAGGAATTCAGCGTGCAGGACCTGGTGATAGACGCCAAACAGGGCGTGAGCTACAGCCACTGCCTGGAGCACCTGCTCAAACCGAATGCCTGAGTTAGACGTCTGGTCATCGGGTAGGGCTAAATCGTCGGGTAGCGCACGAGACCGCAGCTTCACGGCCCTCCGACTTCGTACTCTCCGACCTTGTGCGAGACGCGAGAAGCTGGACCGTGCGTTTCGCGTAAGCCCACCGCTCTAGACATGGGCCGGGGGACACCGGCGGGGGTGACGAGCTGGTCACGTCTGGCGACATCGGGAAGATGCTGTCCTGCTCGCCATGCAGCGCCAACCGAACGCCAGCTCGACGCCCACCCCACCTCTGCACCCGCCCCAGTTGACCAAACAGGTCACTTTCATTAGTGACAAACTTGGTCAATAATAGCGGGCATGCGGACCGACCTCTCAGCCATCAAATTCAACCAGCTCAGCGTGGTCGCTGTGACGGCCCTGAGTCTGGCCTTTCAGGCGCCCTGGCTGGCCCTGCTGCTGGGCGCGGCGATGTCGCTCGGCGCCCTGATTCCGGCGCACTGCCCGATGAGGGCGGCGTACCGGCTGCTCTCTCCCCTGCTGAGGCTCAGGCCCGAAGTAGATCAGTACTCCGAATTACGCCACGGGGAAAACAGCCTCCCCGCGCCTCCATTCTGCGCCTTGCTCAGTCAACACTACTCGCTCCGCTCGGTCATAAAAAGGGTCTTTTTATGACATTTGCTCTAGTGGACGAGTCCCCGGAGGCGCACCACTTCGCGCAGGGCCTGTGCGGCGCGGTTGTGCTGGCCTCGGCGCTCGCCAGCTTCGCGGGCCAGAGCCTGCTGGGGCTGCTGCTGGCCTTCGCGGTGATGGCCTTCGCGGTGATGGCGCTGGCCATGCTCGACCTCACCACCAACATCGGCGTCGGCTGTCGGCTGTACTTCCGGTACAAAATGCTGCGCCACCGCCTCAACACCCGCCCTTGACACTACCGACACTACCCACTGGAGCAAAACGCCATGTCTGACATCGAAACGCTGAAAAAGGAACTGCCGCCCTTCGAAATCTTCGACCTGATTCCTCAGTACGCCGCCGCCGGGAAGATCGACGAGAGCAAGCTCGACCTGCTCAAATGGGCGGGCGTGTATCCTCAGCGCCCCCAGGAGGACGGCTTCCTGATGATGCGGGTCAAGGTGCCCACCGCCGAGCTGAGCGCCCAGACCATGCGGGTGGTGGCCGGAATCGCCGAGGACTTCGGGCGCGGCCTACTGGACGTCACCGACCGCCAGGCGTTTCAGTTTCACTGGCTGAGGATCGAGAACATTCCGGAGATTCTCTCCCGGCTCGAAACAGTGGGGCTGCATACGCGCGGCGCCTGCGGCGATACCGTCCGCGCCGTGATCGCCTCGCCGCTGGCCGGTCTGGACGCCCGCGAGCGCATCGACGTTCGCCCGATTGCCGCCGCGATGGAAGGGTCCTTGAGCGGCAACACCGAGTTCGAGGACCTGCCGCGCAAATTCAAGATCAGTATCACGGCGGTGCCCGAACTCGAAGGCATCCACCACATCAACGACGTCGGCTTCCTGGCGCATGAAGTGAATAATGAAGTTGGTTTTGACGTCTGGGTCGGCGGCGGACTGGGCGCGGTGGCGCATCTGGCCAGGCGGTTGGGTGTGTTCATTCGGCCCGATCAGGTCATCGAAGTCGGGCGGGCCATCGCGGGCGCCTACCGCGACCACGGTTACCGGGTCAACCGCAAGAAGAGCCGCCTGAAGTACCTCATCAAAGACATCGGCCCGGAGAAGTTCCGCGAGATCATGGAAACCGAGTACCTGGGTTACAAGCTCCAGAGCGGCCCCGCCGCCCCGGTGGCCCGCTTCGGCGGCAGCGACGTGCTGGGCATCAACCCCCAGCGTGACGGCCTGAACTACGTGGTCCTGTCCACGACGGTGGGCCGCATCGACCCAGGCAAGGCCCGCGCCCTGGCCAGCCTCTCCGATCGCTACGGCAAGGGCGTGCTGCGCACCACCGCCTTCCAGAACATGATGATTCCGCATGTCAAGACGGAAGACCTGGACGCCCTGGTCGCCGAGTTGCAACTCCTCGACCTGGCGCCCAAGGCCACCCTGCGCGGCACCACCATCGCCTGCACCGGCACCCAGTTTTGCCGCCTGGCGCTGACCGAAACCAAAGCGCGGGTCGCGGGCATGATCGATCTGCTCGAACCGCTGCACAGCGACCTCGACGTGCCGCTGGTCATCAATTTGACCGGCTGCTCGAACGCCTGCACCCGCTATCAGGTGGCCGACCTGGGCTTCATGGGCGCCCAGCGGGCCAGCAAGGGCGGCGCGGAAGGTGAATTCGATGAGGTCTACAACGTCCACCTGGCGGGCAGCATCGGTCAGGCCGAGCGGCTGGGCAGCAAGCTCAAAGGGGTCGTGCCCGCCGAGAGATTGACTGAATACACCGATAAGGTCATCACCGACTTCAAGGCCCACAAGACGCCGGGCGAAAGCTTCGTCGAGTACGCCGACCGCATGGGCCAGGAGCGCTTCCTGCCCGACAGCGTGTTGACTGAGGGCGTGCTGGACAAAGCAGGAGTGCTGGCGTGAGCCAGACCCAGACAGCACAAGGGCGGGTGCTGTGGCTGACCGGCCTGTCGGGCGCGGGGAAAAGTACGCTCGCCAGCGCGCTGTATCAGGAATTGCTGGAAGCGGGTATCAAAACCGAACTGCTCGACGGGGACGCCGTGCGCGAGAACCTGAGCAAAGGTCTGGGCTTTTCGCGCGAGGACCGCGACATGAACGTGCGCCGCATCG